>CAJWQN010000087.1 GCA_913045505.1 uncultured Rhodospirillaceae bacterium
GGCCCGGTCGCCGCCGGCCTGGCGCTTGCGGGCGTTGTAGACCAGGAACTTGGTGACCTCGCCGAGTGCCCGGCCTTCCTTGCGGTTGTAAACGATCAGGCCGGCGCCGCCCCGCTGGGCCGTGGTCACGCAGACTTCGATACCGTGGGTGAGATAGGGCCGACAGGTGCAGATGTCGGAGCCGAACACGTCGGAGCCGTTGCATTCGTCGTGGACCCGGCAAGCCAGGGGCAGGCTTGGATCGGTCAGCGCGGCCATGTCACCGATGCAATAGACCGTGAGGCCGCCGATCGCCGGCAGGAACACATGCAGATCCGGTCGGGTCACCATCTCCGGATACATGCCGCCGGTTTGTTCGAACAGGCTGCGGCGGAGGTCACTCTCCGCGATGCCGCAACGCTGGGCGACGCCCGGCAGATGCCAGACCGGCTCGATCGCGGCCTTGGTGACCCGCACCTCGCCGCTTTCCGCCAGAATGTCGCCATCGGCCTCCAGCCGGCCGGCGCGCACGGATTCGCGCAGTTCGGGGACGTTGATTCGTGCCTGGGTCACGGCGATGGTCGGGCGGATGTCCCAACCCTCGGCCAATCGATCGGCGAACACCTCGCTCACCATGTGGCCATAAGGATCGAGGGAGACGATCTTGCCCGCATCCGCCCATTGCGGATGCGGGCCGATGTCCGCGGCCGGCGCGGTATCGGACAGATCGGGGACATGGACCGGATCGAGGCTGCGCGCCGCGACCGCCAAAGCGCGGTAGAGGGAATACGAACCCGAGTGTGTGCCGATCGCGTTGCGATGAGCCTGCTCGGTGAGGGTGCCGACCACTGGCCCTCGTGTCCCGCCGTCCGCCGCGCCCCATGCCACCGGCGGCGCGCCATTGGCGCCGCTCCGCGGATGGGATGTCAGCACGATATGCTTGGGCCGACGCTTGTTTCTGCTCATCCTGCGACCACTCCAAACACCCTCGCCGCGAGGAAAGCGCGAAAGCCTACACGGAACTCCGAGCCGGCACAAATCGCGCCCCGGCCGCCTATTTTGCCTGATCGGCGAGGTCGCGGTAGGTTTCGGGGCGGCGGTCGCGGAAGAATTGCCAGAGGTCGCGGACTTCGCGGATCTGGGTCATGTCCATTTCGGCGGTGACGAGCTGGTCCTGGCGGTCACCTCCCTGGGCGATGATTTGGCCGCGCGGATCGACCACGTAGGACGAACCGTAGAACTGGCCGATATTCCAGGGCGCCTCTTCGCCGACCCGATTGACGGCGCCGATGAAGACGCCGTTGGCGACCGCCGCCGCCGGCTGCTCCAACTCCCACAGATATTGGCTCAGGCCCGCGACCGTGGCGGAGGGATTGACGATGTATTCGGCGCCGTTGAGGGCCAGCGCCCGCCATCCTTCCGGGAAATGGCGGTCGTAGCAGATATAGACGCCGAGCTTGCAATAGGCGGTCTCGAACACCGGCCAGCCACTGTTTCCGGGCTTGAAGAAGAACTTTTCATAGAACCCGGCGACCTGGGGCAGGTGGGTCTTGCGGTATTTGCCCAGATAGCGGCCGTCGGCGTCGATCACGGCGGCGGTGTTGTAATAGACCCCGGTCATGGCCTGCTCGTAGATCGGCACCACCATGACCATTCCGTATTGCTTGGCATAGTCCCGCATCAGACGCACGGTCGGTCCCTCGGGCACCGCCTCGACCGCGCCGTACCATTTGGTGTCCTGGCTGGGCGGGAAATAGGGCTGGGTGAAGATTTCCTGGAAACACAGCACCTGGACCCCGTCCCGGCCCGCCGCCGTCCGGTGAAGCCCTCCACACGGGTCCGATAGGTACGCGATCCGGGCTTATCGGACCCTTTGATGGAGTTTATCTGGCAGGTGTAGGATAATCATTGTGAACGGCTCATGGCAGGTCTCCAGGGCCCGGGCCGCTTCCCATGGCCACCGAGGGAACTTGGATCGGCGCCACGATGACGATTGCCGCTTGCGGGGAAGACCGATGCTCAACCGTAGACAACTGCTGACGACCGCCGGCACCAGCCTGGCAGCGATGCTGCTCGCCCGAAGCTTTCCGGCCATCGCGCAGACCAGACCGCTGCGAATCGGCGCGTTGATCTCGCGCATGGACGCCGAGGGTCAGGATGAGTTGATCCAGCCCTACGACCAACAGATGCGCCTCGGCATGCATTTGGCGATGGACGAAATCAACGCGGCTGGCGGCATCTTGGGGCGCCGGGTGGAGCTGGTGGTCGCCGATGACGGCGGCAGCCCCGCGCCCGGGGCGGCTGCGGCGCTCGGTATGATTCAAAATGAAGGCGTCGAGGCGCTGGTCAGCGGCTTCGTCACCGCCTCGCGCCGCTTTGTCGAGCGCACCTTTCGCAAAGAGGGCCTCGACATCCCGGTGATCCATGCTCTGTGGACTGAAGGGACATATTGCGGCACGACCATCCATGTCGCGCCGACCAGCATCCAGACCATACGCACGATGATCGAACATTTCGGGCCGGACTCGCAGCGGCGCACCTTTCAGGTGTCGGATTGGAGCCCGTCGCAACGGACTATTTCGTCCCAGTTCTACTTCATGGTGCAGGCGGGCGCCGTCGGGGCGGCCCTTGTTACCACCCCGGTGACAGGCAACAGTCCCGGGGCGTACACCGGCATGGTGCGGTGGGCGCACGACCTGAAAGCCGAGAACTTCTGGGTGTCGGTGCCCCGGCCCTACGCGGTGAACCTGGTCCGGCAGGCGTATGCGAGCGGTATTGGTGACGAGTTCAACTACTTTTTCCTCGATTTCAGCGAATGGCAGGCGTCGCGGCTTCCTGAGAGCGCGGAGGTCTGGACCTGTGTCCCGTTCGTCGCCAGCGACCCCGATCCCGCGGTTCAGGACTTTGTTGCCCGGGCGCGGCGACGCTCCGGGGGCGACCTTGTCACTCATGTCGCCTTTAGCCACTACAACGCCATCCAGGCGTTCAAGATCGGGATGGAAAAAGCGGGCTCGACCTCCGGCGATGCGGTCGGCGCGGCGCTGCAGGGGGTCGAGCTGGCGAGTGCCGCCGGGCCCATAGTGCTGGGACCCAGCCGCTACGGGACGATGCCGCTGTATATCGCGCGGGGTACGCGGCAGGGGTTCGAGGTGGTTCGCAAGTTCGATGCGGTCGACCCGGGATCGAATTGCACCTAGCCACGCCTCCCCAGACCCGAGCCGGCGCCGGTCTGGGTAATCCAGGGCGATGGCGGTGCCCATATCCGATGGCGCCACGTCAGTTTGCAACTGACTATCTGACATGGCGAAACCGGGTCGACGGCGCCGATCAGTTACGATCTGATTTCTGATTGGACTGTCGGGGATCGCGGGGATCAGCGCTCGGCGGCATCGGTCGTTTCGAACTTCCTGATTCGTCGTTCGGCCAGGAAGCGCAGGATGGGGTCCGGCGGCAGCATGGCGGCCCTGGGCACCGACAGCAGGATACGCAGCTCCTCGCTGTCGATACCGCAGATATGTTCGGCCAGCAGCTTGCCCGCCGCGGTGCCGCGCGTCATCGGCGCGGCGTCCGTGGTCAGCACCGCGTAAAGGCCGTCGCCGATCTCGCCGAAAACCCCGCCCTCATTGCGGGTGAACCCCATGATACCGCCCCAGGTGGCGACGAACTCGACCCCCGCCAACGCCGGCCAGCGCTCGCGGAGGCTTTCGCGGTGATGATTTTCCGCGCTGGCGATCAGCGCCCCGGCGAAACGTTTCTTGCGCGCGTACCACAGCGTGTTGCGCATCAGAATGCGGCCGTCGAGTGTGAGTCGCACGGTACTGCCGTTGGGGCTTGCCGGCAGGAGGCCGAATTGGCCCTCGCCGCCGACATGCTGGCGTTCGTCGTCGGTCAGCGGACGGGTCAGACTGGCGAAAGTCGCGATCGGAACGATGCGCCGGCCCATGAAGCCCATCTCCTCGGCGAAGACGTGGTTGGCGAGGACAAGCCTGCGCCCGACCACGGCGCCGTCGGGGCAGATCAAGCGGAAGCCATCCTCGGCGCGCAGCTCCAGGACCGGACTGTCCTCGTAGAGATCGACGTTGGCCGGCAGGGTCCTGCCGAGGCCACGCATCATGGCCGCCGGCTGGACCAGGGCGGAGCCCTGCAAGCGAACACCACGGCCATAGAAGCGGGTGCCTGTGATCTCTTCGAGCGCGTTCCGGTCGATCTGGCGGAACGGCACGTCGAGAGCGCTGAAGCCCTCCGCGACCGCGCGCAGATGAGCCTCTCCCTCGGCCGCCGCGGCGACGTAGATCTGACCCCAGTCGCTCCAGTCGCAGCGTATCTGGTGGTGCAGGACGGTTTCGCGCAGATAGGCAAGGCCGGTCGAAAACAGACGATCATTGCGGCGACCGACCTGAATATCCCTGATCCCGCCATGACTGTGATGGGACAGCATGAAGCCGGCATTGCGGCCAGAAGTGCCGTAGCCGACGCGCATGGCCTCGACCACGGCAACCGAGTCCGATGGGCGAAGCTCGCCAAGCCGCCGCGCAAAGGCAAGCCCGCACGCACCGGCGCCGATCACCGCCCAGTCGACGGTGACGGTGCCCGCCACGCGGCGCGCTTGCGCCGGCGGCGGCAGGGTTTCGTACCAGCCGTTCCTCACCCCGTCATTGGGAAGCCTGCGGACTTTTCGCACGCCCGCGAAGGCGGCCATGGCGATCTCCCTCTGCCCGGCAATCCGCGAAGGTCCGCGAAATCCGAAACAATGATAGCAGACAAGACCGGATCAGGGACCAAGGGCGTGTGCCACGCCGCGAACCTTCGGCCCTTCGATGTCGGCCGCCGGCATGTCACCGAAACGTGGCTCTCTCCTCCGCCAGTCGATTGAACGCGGCCAGCGATCGGAGGATCGGGCCCCGCTCCAGGCCGCGAACGATGAACACGATCCTGGAGCGCCGGTCGCGATCCGGCCAGCGCTCCAAATGCACCGGCGGGTGGACCAGATGCTGGACACCGTGAATGGCCACCGGCGCCGGCAGATCGACAACGTTGAGCAGCCCCTTGACCCGAAGGACGGCCTCGCCATGGGCATGCAGCAACATGGTCAGCCAGATGCCGAACGCGGTCCAGTCCAGGGGCTTCTCGAAGATCAGGCAGAAGGCGTGGATGTCGCCGTCATGGCGGTTGACGTCATGGCCATGATCGGTCTCCGAGAGGTCCGCTTCGCGGGCCAGCCAATGGCGGACCTCGGCGGTCTTGCCGGCCGGGTCGTGAATGTCGTTGGCGATCAGCGCGTCCGGCTCGATCTCATCCGACGCGGCCTCGAAAATCGGGGCGGTCGGATTGAGCGCGCGCAACGCGGCATGGATTTCCGCCTCATCCCCGGCCTCGTCGAGGTCGGTCTTGGTCAGCACCAGCCGGTCGGCGATCGCGACTTGCTTGACCGATTCCGGATTGTCGGCCATATGGCGGGCCGCGTTGACCGCGTCCACGGTCGTGACAACGTTGCCGAGGCGGAAATGGTGGCGGAGCACCGGATCGGCCATCACCGTGAACAGAATCGGCGCCGGATCGGCAAGCCCGGTGGTTTCGATGGCGAGGCGCTCGAACGGCGGAATTTCGCCCCGCTCGCGCTTGCCGTAAAGGGCCGAGATGGAGTCTTTCAGATCGCCGCGAATGGTGCAGCAGATGCACCCGCTTTGCAGGACCACGGTCTCGGTGTCGACGGCCTCCAGGAGCATGTGATCGAGGCCGACTTCACCGAACTCGTTGATCAGCACCGCGGTGTTGGCGAGTTGAGGGGAGCGCAGCAGCCGTTGCAGCAGCGTTGTCTTCCCGCTGCCCAGGAAGCCCGTGATGATGTTGACCGGAATGGCCGACTCGGTCGTCATCGGCCTCGATCCGCCTCCAGGCTGGTGATCAAGGCCGGGTCCAGCGGGTCGCAAGGGGTCTTGGCCATTTTCGCCGCCGCCGGCCACAACGCGGCCAAATGGTCGATGATCTGGGTGCGCCCGGTGGCCGTGGCCAGTAGGTAACGTGTGCCCTGCCAGTCGCTCAAGTTCATGCCGTAAAAGGCGAGAACGCGGTTGGCGAGCACGGCGCGGCGCTGGCGTTCATGGCGCCGGGTCCGCGGCGTCTTGCGGCCGGCGAAGACGGCCGGGCTGGCGGCGGTATCGGTCCAGTGATCCTCGACACCGAGGACGCCGCACAAGCCGCACATCAGGCCAGCGCCGCCTCCACCGCGGCACCGGCGCGGAGCAGCGCCTGATCGTGGCCGGGCAGGGCCATCATCATCAGTCCGGCCGGCATCGGCCCGTCCGGGCAGGGCAGGGTCAGGGCGCAGCATGGCAGCACGTTGCCGAGACGGGTATTCCTGAGAGCCTTGCCGTTGGCGGCGCGGTAGTCCTCGAGGCTGGCGGTGACCTCGGCGATCGGCGGCGGCACGATCGGCACGGTCGGCGCCAAGATTGCCGTATAGGGCGCCATGCGCCCATGGAGCGCCGCGCTGAGTTCGCGCCCCGCCTTGTTGACCGTTTCCAAGGCGCTGGCGGACATGTCGCGGCCCTGATGGAACCGGTCGATCACCGGCGTATCGATCCGGTCGGGGTGGTTGTCGATCAAATCCTTCCAGGTGACGTAGCCCTCGGCGACCACGCCGGCGCCATTGCTGTTCAGCACCGCGTCGATTTCCGCGAATTCCGGCACCGGCGCCCAATCGATTCGGGCGCCGGCATTGCTTATCCGATCGATGGCCGCGCGAACCGCGCTCGCCACCGCGTCATCCCCCTGGTCCCAGACCAGCGTCTCGCAAGCCAGGAACACGCACCCCTCGAGGGTGGCGCCGGCAAGGTCGGCGGGTTTGCACGCTGCCATGATCGCGAACAGCAGGGCGGCGTCGGCGACGCATCGGGTGAGCGGGCCGACCGTATCGAGGGTCGGCGCCAGCGGCAGAACCCCGGCGGTGGGCAGGGCGCCGAACGAGGTCTTGAGCCCGACCAGCCCGTTCCAGGCCGCCGGAATTCGCACCGAGCCGCCAGTGTCGGAGCCGATGCCCGCGACCGCGAGCCCGACCGCCGTCGACACCGCCGCGCCGGAGGACGAGCCGCCGGGCGCCCTGGGCACGTCGCGCGCGGCGCCATTGGCCGGGGTTCCCGTGTAACCATTGGTGCCGATGCCGCCGAGCGCGAACTGGACGGTGTTGGTCTTGCCCAAACAGACCAGGCCCGCATTGGTGGCCCGGGCCAGCACCTCGGCGTCGCGGTCGGGCACGCGGCCCTTCAGCAGCGGCGAGCCCATCTCGGTCGCGACGCCCGCCGAATCATAGAGGTCTTTCCATGAGATCGGCACCCCGTCGAGCGCGCTTCGCCGTGCTCCGGCCTGGGCCCGGTCCCGTGCGGCCGCGGCTTCGACACGGGCGCGATCCGGGGTGGCGCGGACATAGATTTCATGGCCCGGGTCCTGGCTTTCGATCCGGGCCAGGAAATGATCGACCAAGGCTGCCGGATCGATCTCGCCACGCCCGATCGCCGCGCCGAGTTCGCATCCGGTCCGCTGGTGCCAGTCTTGGGTCATGGAGCGCTCCTTATGGATCAAGACTATCTCCTCCCCGGATCGGCGACAACGTGCTGTCAGCCAGATGTCGCGATCACCGATCTGGCGGGCTCACACCGTGATCCGCGAGCATCCCATCCTCAACATCGCCGCCGCCGATCGCCTGGAGCACGATTTTCCGGGTCTCGACCTGATCGTGATCGAAAGCGGCGGCGACAATCTGGCTTCGACCTTCTCGCTCGATCCGGTGGACTGTTGGTTGTTCGTGATCGACACCACGGTCGGCGAGGATATTCCGCGCGAACGCGGCCCCGGTGTCGTCCAGCGCGACCTGCTCGTGATCAACAGGACCGATCTCGCCCCCTATGTGGGCGTCGACCTCGACCTGCTGGCAAGGGATGGCGCCCGGGTCCGGGACGACAAGCCGGTGCTGTTCACCAACCGCAAGACCGGCGACGGCATCGACCAGGTCATCCGCGACATCGCCCATGACGTGTTGCTGGAGCCCTGAGCCGACCGATTCGGGTGGCTACTCCTTGTCGTCCTCCGGCACGGGTGCGGCCGCCGCCGAGGCCGCGCTACGCGCCCGGATGCCGAAACTTTCGGCTACGCGATACGCGGTCTTCGCCTTGTTTTGATATCGAATCGAGCGTTGGATACTAGCCCCCCGGTCCGATCGGCTCTTGGGCTTCAGCGCGGCGAGCAAGGTGTAGGTATCGCCGATATGGGCCTGGGTCTGGGCGTGCCGTCTCGGATGGTTTTCACTGGTGAACACCTTGAGCACGGCCGCGAACGATTTTTCCGCAGCCTTCAGATAGCGCCGTCGATACTTGTATTTCGCGAACACCATATATGCCCTACCCATCTCCGTGTGGGTGGCCCCGAACGCGACCGGATTGCGGGTCGGCGCCAGCACCCCAAGCGCGTTTTGGTAATGGGCGAGAGCGCGATCCATATCGTGCTCCTCTTGACCCAGGACAAACAGGTCCCGATGGGCGTTGGCCAGGCTGGTCTGGCCGGCCGCGAAGCCAACCGGATCCTCGTCCTTGGCGACCACCGACAAACCGTTTCGATAGGCCTCGATCGCCTTGTCCATGGTCTCCGCCGTGCCCTTGTTGAGGGTCAGGGCACGATAGGCGTCACCCAAATGGAGCTGGGTCGCCGCATAGTCGGCGGGGGCCGTCGCCACCGGGCGCAGAGCCAGCGATTTGCCGAACGCCTCGATCGCCGAACTCAGGTTCTGCTCGGCCTCGCCATTCTCGGCGAGATGGTAATGGCAGAGCCCGATTCGATCCTGAATCCGGCCGGTTTCCGCCGCGGCCACGGTGTCGCCGAAGGCGCGAAGCACGTATCGATACTGTTTCATGGCCGGCGCGTATCGTTTGCGCTCGAAACGCCACTCCGCGAGTTCGATCTCGGTGCCGACCCGCTCCAGCAGCGCTTGCTCCTGGCGCGGCCGCACAACATTGTGAATGTAGTCGGTGGCCGCGACCATACTGACCGCCAGGCCGGCCAGAATCACCGCCGAGACGTGCCAGGGATAGCGATTCAGTATCCTGGTCACGAACCCCGTCACGATCGTCATGGCGCCTCCGGTCTCCTTGCCCCACCTCGCGGCTTCCGGCCGGCACTCTATCCGAGCCGGTCGGCGCGGGTCCAGGGCCAAGCGGGATCGGCGCCGCGCCATCGCCCGGTCCGTCGGATCCGATATTCGATTTGCCCGTTGGATCGGTGATCGCCGTGCCGCGGTTCGAAAATCTGTCGAATGAATCGAAACAGGAGTGCCTTGCCACCGGCCTGGCCGAGGCCATCATCAACGGTCTATCGCGCTTCGAGGCCCTGTTCGTGATCGCGCGCCATACGTCCGGGATTTGCGGGGCAGGGGGTTTAGGGGAACGAGTTACGGGGACGAATTACGGGGACAGTATATTTAATTCTATACAATACAGCTTCTACAGCTTCATAAGAGCTTTGTTTGCATTGACCAATAACGAATTATATATACTGTCCCCGTAATTCTGTCCGTCCCCGTAATTCTGTCCCCGTAATTTGGTGTTCGGGCGCGGTTGACATTGCGGCATCGTGGCTCTAGTTTGCCCCGCCATAGGCGTGGCGGAGCCGGCTGTTCGAAGATCAGCGACGCCGGACGGGGAGGCTTGTCTGGCTATCGTTTTGGGGAACGGGGCTCGTTCTCTCCAACATTCTTGATTCTACTTGATCATGACCAATACCAACGCCCTGCTCTACAAGTGGCTGCTGACCAATTCGTTCGCGGTCCTGATCCTCTACGTTGCCTGGCTCCAGGATTGGATCGCCTTGGTCATCGAAAGCGACGCCAGCTATTTGAGCTTGGCCATGGGCGTGATTTTCCTCATCCTCTGGGCGTTCAGTTCCTATCACATTCTGGTCGCGAATCGCGAGATCGGGCGGTTCGCCGATGGTCATGGGGAAGGCGTGGCCGCCGACTATTTCGACAAGTTGCGCCAGAAAAGCCGGAATCTGAACGGTCATGTGGTCGATCAAGCGATTCTCGCCGGCGCGCTACGGGTCCGTCTGATGACCCCGATCCAGGTCATCGGCTATGTCGCCAACACGCTCATCCTTCTGGGCCTGATCGGCACCGTGGTCGGGTTCGTCATCGCTGTCGGCGGCCTCGGCGACAGCATCGCCCAGGGCGAGGATGTGGAGCGGGTCAAGGGCGTGCTCGGCCAGATCGTCAACGGAATGGGCATCGCCCTGTTCACGACCCTGGTCGGGAGCATTCTGGGCGGCATCTGGCTCCAGCTGCACTATCAGCTGCTGCTCCGCGCGGTCGCCAATCTGGTGGTCCACATCGTCGAACGGGCCGATATCGAGATCATTCCGGCGCTGGCCAACGGCGGCGCCCCGGCGCCGAACGCCCCGAGCCGCTGACGCCCCGCGCTCGATCGCCGCGCATGTCTCCCTTCGAGTTT
>CAJWQN010000088.1 GCA_913045505.1 uncultured Rhodospirillaceae bacterium
CCGCGATGACAAAACGCGCCGTGTTCATGATGAGCTCCCTGCAAAAGGAAGCTTGAATCACTTTTTGCCCGTTTTGGGAATCCCCTAATTGTCCACAGGCCCTAGAGCGGCCGTGGTGGGGATCTGCTCGGCTAGGTGGCGCCATCTGCCGTCATCACGGGACCAACCCTCGCGCTTGATGCGCTTGTCGATGGCCTGCCGCGAGACTGGGAAGACCTTGGCCAGGGCGTGGAAGCTTGTGCCGTCCAGCCATGCGGCTTCGACCTGGCGCCAATCGCATTTCGGGGTGTTGGGCATGTCCTGATCCTGGGCGTGGGTGTTGTTATGAGGTGATCCCCAATCGTCGGACAGGTCGGCGGCGTTTGTCAGGTGGGATGCCATGATGATTTTCATGCCGCAAGCATTTCCTGGGCGATCTCCGGGGGCGTCCCGGAGTTGGCGCGTCGCGCCCACTATCGACCTCCTCGGGGGTGCGTCCATCCAGCGTTCGTTGCCGTCCATGGAGATCTTGATATTGGCGCCTCCACAAACCGCTCGTCAATCAGGCCCATGAGTTTCGAGTTCAAGGGCCTCTCCCCCTCGCCCTCGCAATAGAACGACGAGCGGCTGACCCCGACCAAGCGGCATTGCCAACACCGCCAGCGTCCGATCGCCCCGCCGGGCCTCAATCGCCACTCTCGCCTCGAAGCCCGACCAGAACTTCCGTCGCTTCGCCGTCTCTCGAGATCCTCCCCATAACGGTCGGATCCGACCCAACACGGCTGTCCCGGATTTGCGGACCACCTCAACGACAGGGACTCAAACACCTCGCCCCGTGACCAGGGGAGACTTTGCCAACGGGCTGTTAGGAGCCTGGCCGGGGTTTGGCTGGGTCGGGAACTGGGCTTGCGTCCCGAACCATTCGAAGCCCGGCATGCACGGCGTCGGTATTGCGGGCCAGATGCGATCGCGAGCCAATCGCGCCGATCGCGCCGATCAGGGACTCGGGCGCGCAAATCCCGCTCAGGGCCACGAGTGCTCCGAGGGCGGCCATGTTGGCGGCGCGCGTGGTGCCGAGCTCCGCGGCGGCGGCGGCGAAAGGATACGAATACGTCGTGAACGCGCCTTGCGGAGGCGCCGGAACCTTCTCGGAATCGGCCAGGACCATGGCGCTCGGTTTGAGCAGGCCGTCGCAGGCGCCGGCCGCCGCCTGATCGAGGATCAGCGCCAGATCCAGGGCGGTGGCCAGAGGATAGTCCGGCGCCTCGTCACCGACGAGGAGGTCGGCGCGACTGAGTTCGCCCCGCGACGTCGGCTCGTAGCTTTGCGACTGGGCGACCTTCCTGCCCTCGGAGACGAGCGCCTTGGCGAGGACCCGGGCGCCCAGAATGAGACCCTGGCCGCCGATCCCGCACAGGCGGATTTCAGTCGTGTCCATCGTCGCTCGCGCTCGCGGCCCGCAGGTGAGCGCCGTATTCCGGACGTTCGTTGCGTGCCAGCACGCCGGTCGGGAACGCGTTGGGATGGAACGGCGCGGTCGCCCCGCGCGAACCGTACGACGTCGGGCGCATGGCGCTGGCCTGGCTCAGGATCATCTCGCCCGAGGAGCCCATCTCGTTCTTGCGCCCGAAGATTTCCGTGCAGTCCGACATCACCTCGATGAACGAAAATCCGGGATGAGCGAGCCCTTCCTTGATCACGTTCTTCAGGGTCGGCGGGTGCAGGGTCAGCTCGCGCCCGACCAGCCCGGCGCCGGCGGCCTCGGCCAGGCCGCAAGCGTCGAAGGCAGGTTCCCGGTTGCCCTGGGGTGTCGTGGTGGTCAGCCGACCCGCCCCGGTGGTCGGCGAGACCTGGCCGCCGGTCATGCCGTAGACCTCGTTGTTGAGCATCACGCAGGTCAGATCGAGGTTGCGGCGACAAGCGTGGATCAGGTGGTTGCCGCCGATCGCCAGGCAATCGCCGTCGCCGGTCAGGACGACGACGGCGAGGTCCGGACGCGCGATCTTGAGTCCGGTGGCGAACGGCAATGCGCGGCCGTGGGGCACGTGGAACGTGTTGGCGTCGATATAGGCCGCGAGCCGGCCCGCGCACCCGATGCCCGAAATCACGGCGAGGCGGTCCTTGGCGATCCCGGTCTCGTGCACCGCCCAAAGCAGGGCCCGGAGCGCGATCCCATGGCCGCAGCCGGGACACAGGAAATGAGGCATCAGGTCCCGGCGCAGGTAATCGAGGATGTCGAATGGCCGGCCGTCAAGCATCTTGGGTCAGCTCCTGGACCTTGGCCCGAATCTCGGCGGGCGCGATTGGTGTGCCGTCGATCCGGCCGAGACCGACAACCCGCGCGCCGGGCGGGCACAGCCGCTCGACCTCCAAGCGCAGCTGACCGGCGTTCATCTCGGCGACCAGCACGATCTTGGCGGCCTCGGCCGCGCGCGCGAAGGCCTGTTCGGGAAACGGCCACAAGGTGATCGGGCGGAACAGGCCGGCGGCCAGCCCCTCCGCGCGCAAATCGCGGACCGCGCGCCTCGCCGCCCGGGCGACAATCCCGCATGCCACGACGACGATGTCGGCGTCTTCGCAGGCCAGCATGTCAACCGCGTCGATCGCATCGCGGTCACGCTCCAGTTTGCCGAGCAGGCGGTCCATGGCGCGCGTAACCGCTTCCGGATTCTGGGTTGGGAAGCCATCCTCGCCGTGGGTCAAGCCGGTCATGTGGTCACGGTGGCCGTCGCCGGGGCGACTCATGACCGGCACGCCATCGTCGGTTTCCGCATAAGGCAGATGCGTGGCCGGCGACCCGCGCGCCCATTTGCGCTCGGCAAGCTCCAAGGTCGCGGACTCCCGCAGGTCCACTGTTTCTTGGAGATGGCCGATGACCTCGTCGTAGAGCACCACCGCCGGGATCCGAAACCGCTCCGAGAGATTGAACGCGCGCGCCGTCTGGGTATAGACCTCACTCACCGATGCCGGCGCCAGCGCGATCACCGGATGGTCGCCGTGGGTTCCCCAGCGCGCCTGCATCATGTCGCCCTGGGACGGGCGGGTCGGCATGCCGGTGCTCGGCCCACCGCGCATGACGTTGACCACGACACAGGGAATTTCAGCGGCCGCCGCGAAACCGAGGACTTCCTGCTTGAGCGAAAACCCCGGCCCGCTGGTCGCGGTCATCGCCTTGGTGCCGCCGACCTCGGCGCCGAGCACGGCCGCAATGGAGGCGATTTCGTCCTCCATTTGAACAAAGGCGCCACCAACCTTGGGCAGGGCCTCGGCCATGCGTTCCGCGATCTCCGACGACGGCGTAATCGGATAGCCCGCGTAGAACCGGCAGCCGGCGGCAATGGCGCCGAGGGCGCAGGCCTCGTTGCCCTGCAGATTGCGCACTTGCACGGACATCTAGGCGCGCGGCTCCTGTCCGCCGCGGTCCACCGTGATGGCGAAATCGGGGCACAGCCATTCGCACACCCGGCATCCGGTGCAAGCACCCGCGTCGGACAACTCGACGACCTGGGCTCCGTTCAGCGCCAGGCAGCGTTCGGGACACATCTTGACGCAGATATCGCAGCCCTTGCACCAGGATTCGGTGATCACCAGCCGCACCCCATTCATGGGAGCGGTGGCGCCAACAGGCTGCCTGGCCGGTGGCGAAGCGGCGGGTCGCGGCTCGGGCCGCGACTCGATCCAGGCCCGGCCGCGCGCAAAGGCCGCGTGGTTCACCTCCACGGTCTTGGGCGGCACGTTGCGGGCGAGCACCGGCTGCCAGTCCTCGGCCGGCTGGCCGAGCACCGCGGACAGCGCGCCCAGCACCACCGTGTTGGCGACCCGGGCGTTGCCCAAATCCATGGCGATACCGGTGGCGTCGATCGCGAAGCCGTTAGCGATTCCCGCCAAAAGGTCTTCGGGCGATCGCCGCGGGTAGGCGGGCTGGGCGCCCCAGCTTCGGTCGAGACAGGCGGCCAGCGGCACGATCCGGCGGGTGTCGGCGATCAAGGTGCCGGCCCGGCTCAGATGGCCGAGCCAGCGCAGGCCTTCGGCCCATTCAAGGGCGAGCAGCACGTCCGCTTCGCCCTGGGCGATCGTGGGCGACCAGATCTCGCGGCCGAAGCGGACATGGCTGAACACCGCGCCGCCGCGCTTGGCCATGCCGTGCACTTCGCTCTGTTTGACCGCCAGGCCCCGAGCCTGGCAGACCTCGGTCAGCACCTTCGAGACCAGGATCACGCCCTGGCCGCCGACGCCGACGATCAGCACATTGGTCGGCCGATCGCTCATGACTGTGCCAGCTGGATCGCGCCGGTCGGGCAAATCTGGGCGCAGAGCGTGCAGCCGATGCAGCCGTCGTCGATTTGGGCCTTGTAATGGCCGTCATAGCGTTCGTCGCCCCAAGTGATCGACGGGCAGCCGATGTTGAGGCAGGCCTGGCACGCCGTGCAGTCGGCGGCGAGGACCGTGAACGCCGGCCCCTTGATCTTGACCGGATCGAGCACGCAAGGCCGGTCGGAGATGACCAGCGCCACGCCCTTGAACTGGACCGCCTCGCGCACCGTCCGGTGCAGCGCGCCAAGATCGTAGGAATCGACTGTCTCGACCCATTCGACCCCGCAAGCTCGCGCTAGCTCGGCGTAATCGACCCGGTGGGTGTCGGCGCCGCGCAGAGTGCGACCGGTTCCGGGATGGTCCTGGCCGCCGGTCATGGCGGTGACATGATTGTCGAGCAGCAGCACGGTGATGTCGGCCTGGTTGTAGACCGCGTCGATCAATGCCGGGATGCCGGCATGGAGAAAAGTCGAATCGCCGATGGTCGCGACAACCGGCCTTTCGGTGCCCGCTTTGGCCATGCCCACCGCGTTGGCGATGCTCGACCCCATGGAGACGACAGTGTCGATCGCCAGCAACGGCGGCGTGGCGGCCAGCGTGTAGCATCCAATATCGCCGGCGACACGCACATCCAACGCGCGCAGCGCCATATAGGTGCTGACATGCGAGCATCCGGCGCACAGCACCGGCGGGCGCACGACCTCGGTGCCGGGCAACGGCTCCGGCTTCGCCGCCGGGGCGATGAATCCTGCCCGCGCCAAGCCGTCGCGCACCACGTCGGGCGACAGTTCGCCGATTCGCGAAATACAGTCCTTGCCGGCGACCGCGATGCCCATGGCCCGGATTTCGGTTTCGACAACCGGTTCCAGTTCCTCGACCACCAGCACTCGCCCGACCGATCGGCAGAAGCGACCGATGGTCTCCTCGGGCAGCGGGTAGGAGCCGGCGAGCTTCAAGATGGATGCCGTCGGCGCCACTTCCCTCACGTAGCTGTAGGCCGTTCCGACGGTGATCACGCCGAAATCGGCGCTACCCTGTTCCCAACGGGTGATGTCGGCCTCTTCGAAATAGGCGCGAAGCTTGGCCTCGCGTTCGAGCAACAGTGGATGGCGCTTGCGGGCGTTGGTCGGAGTCATCACGTTCTTTTCGCGGTCCTCGCTGAAGCCCAGGGTTTCGCGCGCCTTGCGCGCGCCGACGCGAACCTGGCTGCGGGTATGCGACAACAAGGTGGTGCCCCGCACCACCACCGGGGTGTCGAACCGCTCGCTGAGATCGAAGGCGAGGCGCGTGAAGTCGAGCGCTTCCTGGGCGTCGGCGGGCTCCAACACCGGCGCGTTGGCGAGACGGCACAACAGGCGGGTGTCCTGGGCATTTTGCGAGCTGTGGATGCCGGGATCGTCGCACACCACCAGCACCAGGCCACCATGGGCGCCGATATAGGTTTGCGACATGAACGCGTCCGCGGCGACGTTGAGGCCGACATGTTTCATCGCCGCCAGCGCGCGCGCGCCGGCAAAGGAGGCGCCGATCGCCACGTCGACCGAGACCTTTTCGTTGGTCGCCCACTGCGCCTCGACATCCTCGGCCGGGTAGGTCGCGATGTTCTCCAGGATCTCGGTGCTGGGTGTGCCGGGATACGCCGCCGCCACCTTGACGCCCGCCTCCCACGCGCCGCGGGCGATCGCCTCGTTGCCGCTCATCACCCGGAGCGCCGGCGCCTCATTCCGGCCCGCGGCCTCCAAACTCGGTTGTTCATGCACGTGCGATCGAGCCTCCAATGGCCAAGCGAACCCCGCCGGGCTTGTGGCGCGGGCATAGTTTATATTGGAGGCATGGTCGCGCGCGATGTTTGATTTGAATCAAACCGCCCGGACGGACTCGAGGGTCGGACTGGGCCATGGCGGTGGCGAAGGCGCGGCGCGGCGCGACCCCGAGGTCAGGCTCCGGCGCGTTCACTCCGCCGCCACCGCGAGGAGGGCGCGTTCCCGGCGTTTGCGGTCGGTGACGAGGGGCGGGCACATGTGGGTATCCAAATAGATGACTTGACAATCGAGGCAGTAAAAACACTCGGCCATGTCGATCTTGCCCGACGGTTCGATGGCCTGGATCGCGCACCGACGTTCGCACAGGTGGCAGGGGCTGCCGCATTCGGCGCGGCGGGCGAGCGGGCTGAGCCGGCGCAGTCTGCCGGCCACCGCCAGCACCGCGCCGAGGGGACAGAGATAGCGGCAGAACGCGCGCTCGACGAACAGGCCGATCACCAGGAACGCGCCGGCATAGGTCAGATATGGCCAGGTCCGCTCGAACTTCATGGTGATGGCGGTCTTGAACGGTTCGATCTCGGCGGCCGTGGTGGCCAGGGCCATCGAATAAGCGGCGAGGCCCAGAACCCCGGCGGCCGCGGCATATTTGACCAACCACAACCGGCGCTGAACCGCGAACCGGATGGCCCGTTGCGGCAGGCGCATCGCGCGGGCCAGCTTGTTCAGCAATTCCTGGAGCGCGCCGAACGGGCACAGCCAGCCGCAGAACACGCCACGTCCCCACAACACCAAGGAGATCACCACATAGACGGACAGGATCACCATCAGCGGTTCGAACAGCACCGTCGTCCAATCGGCCTTGGTGAACGCCAAGGACAGATAGTTCATCACGGTGAGGATGGTTAGCTGGGCGCCGGCGACCCAACCCAGCCAGACCAGGGTGACGGCGAGAAGCGCGATGCGCAGGACCTGGAGCAAGCGCCGGTGCCGGCTGAGCCGCTGCTGAAACAGAATCACCGAGGTGACCGCGCCCAGCAACGCGAGCAGTCCCACGATCGACCACCATTGTTCCACCCAGGTCCGCTGCCATTCGCTCAGGGTGCTTTCCCGCAACAGTCCGAAGCCGACATAGCGAGGCTCCTTGAGGCCGGCGTCCTCGAGCGCGGTGTCGTCGCCCAAAACGTAACGGGCCGGGATCCGGTACGGCAGGTTGAACGCGACCCAGCGCGGCGGGCCGTCTTCGACCCTATCCCCGAAAACCCGGATTTCCAGCTCCCAGGGTTCGACCGGATTGAAGTTCGGGTTCGACGGCACGCGGAAACGCGCCGCGTTCTTGAACCGCGGATGACCGGCGATCGCGAAGCGCCGGGCGGGATAGAAGTTTCCCGGCGCAAGCCTTATCGTTTTTCCGTTCTGGACGACGCGCACACGGTCGAAGGTGGGAACCAACCAGTGGTTGGGCGGAATCCACTTGTAGGCGCCGGTGGTCGCCACGAGCAACTGATGCTCCCCCTTCTGCGATGCCTGCACGACCTGTCTGAACGCGCGGCTGCCGATCAGATTGCGGCCGATCGTTGGCGGGGTGGCCAAGGCGGTGTACAGCGAAAGAAAGGGGTCGTCGTCGGCGCCAAGCGCCACCTCCGACTCGGCGCCGGGGCCAAGTTGCGCGGCGAAGGCGGCGCGGACATCGCCGTTGGTCAAATGCAAGGCGCGGATCGACCCGTCCGCCATGTGCTCGGCCCAGTTGCGCTCTTCGAAGGTATAACGGTCGATCGACAACCCGGCCCCGCTGTCGTCGATGATCCCCTTCAGATAGCCCACCATCAAGGCCGCGTTCGCCACGGCGTGGCCCATGGCCTTGGCGCTGATGGTCGCGCCCGAGACCCCATCGACCTTCTGTGGCACGATCTTGCGCATTCTCCTGCTCTTGATACTGGTGCCGTGCAGCCGGCCGAGGAAGCGCCGGAAATTCTCCAGCGGGATCAAGCGATCAGAGATCAGCGGTTCGTGCTGCTCGAGCACGTTGTGACCCAGGATGACGCCATCCGCGCCGAGCGCGACGATGATGTCGAACGACTGGCCGTTGTAGCCGGCGGGCCTGATCGTCTCGTGCGTCGAAAACAGATAACCCGCGAGTTCGCCGTTGCGCCACGCCGGCGCCAGCGGCGGATCGCCCTCGACGGGGCCGAGCTCGGCATCGGGAAACAGGCCGCGCACCACCTCCGGCGTGAGCCGTGTCTCGAGCGGTTTGTTCATATCGGCCGCCGCCGGGCCGCCAACAAAGGCGAATAAAGCGAGCAGGGCCGCGATGTGGTGTCGAAATCGTCGGTGCATGGAATGCCGCGCGTCTGTCATCGTTTCAAGGATGACGCGCGGGACCGTTCAAGTCGACATTTCCCAGGTGCCACCAACGTACGGGACCATTGTAGCCATATAAGCGCTGGCACGAAAGATCGAATGAGTCTTTCGGCTTCCGACCGCACTTTGGCGCATTGCGAAGCCGGTGGCGGGAGGCAGAGCCTCACGATATGAGACCACACCCTGGTCGGCCGGGGGGCTTTCGCCGGCCTGAGTGGTCATGTCCGCCGGTTTGGCTCCGATCTCGGGCCGGGGACCGGCGCCGATGATGTCCAGATCGACCTCGGGTCGGGTCAGCTCGAGGATCGCGGCCATGTCCGTCCCCTAAAGCGCCGGCGCGGCCCGGCTCGCGCGCGCGGCTTCGATCGGCGGGCCATTCTGGGGGCCGCCAGCGCGGTCGAAGGCGGCGCAGGCGAGGCGCAGGAACGGCCGCGCCGCCACCGGTACCGTTACCCGCCAACCGTCGAGCCGCACCAAGCCGTCAGCGGCAAGCGGTGCCAATGCCTTGAATGCGTCCGCCAGGGTGTTTGGATCCATGCCCAAGGCGTGGCATTGCTCGGCCACGTCGACATCGAGCTCGCACATCAGCCGCTCGATGATGCGCCCCCTCAGGCGATCGTCGTCATCGATGGCGATGCCGCGGGCGGCCGGCAGCTGGCCCGCGTCGATGGCGGTGCTCCAGTCACGCACGTGAACGGCGTTCTGGGCGTAGCCCTGGGGCAGGCGGCTGATCGCCGAGGCACCGATGCCGAGCAGAATTTCGGCCCGGTCGGCTGTATAGCCCTGGAAATTGCGCCGCAGCCGGCCTTGATCGAGGGCCACGATCAGGTCGTCGTCGGGCCGCGCGAAATGGTCGAGGCCGACCGGGCGATAACCGTGGCCCAGGATCCGCGCCGATGCCGCCTCGAATTGCGCGATCCGGGCGGCCGCGTCGGGCAGGCGGCTGCCATCAATCAGCCGTTGGTGGCGCTTGAGGTCGGGCAAATGGGCATAGCCGAACAAAGCCAGCCGATTCGGCGCCAGCGCGATCGCGGAGTCGACGGTGTGCTCCAGGCTGGCCACGGTTTGGCCGGGCAGGCCGTACATCAGGTCCAAATTGAGCGCCGTGATTCCGACCGCGCGCAATTCCTCGACGGCACTTTCCGTGACCTCCAGGGATTGGACGCGCCCGATCGCGGTCTGAACGTTCGGGTCGAAATCCTGAACGCCGAGGCTCGCGCGGGTGACCCCGGCGTCGGCCAGGGTGCGGGCCATGGCCGGGGTGAACTGGCGCGGATCGATCTCGACCGCGATTTCCCCATCCGCCGCGACTGCGAACCGGTCGCGCAGGCGTTCCATGATCCGGGAAAAATCCGCGCAGGCGAGCCGCGTCGGCGTGCCGCCGCCCCAATGGACGTGGGTGACCCGCGCGCGCCGAGCCAGACTGTCCGCGCAGATGTCGATCTCCCGCGCCAGGCGCGCCGCATAGGCCGCCACCGGCCGGTCGCGGCGCGTGGCGGTGGTATGACAGCCGCAGAACCAGCACAGCTCATGACAGAACGGGACATGCAGATAGAGGGACAAGGGCTCGCCCGGGTCCAAATCGGACATCCAACGCCGATAACAGGTGCTCTCCACCTCGGGGCCGAAGTGGGGCGCGGTCGGGTAGCTGGTGTAGCGCGGTACCCGGACATCGTATTTGGTGATGAGATCGGCGCGCATGGCACCAGAATCGCCGATGAACGCGCCCGACTCCTTGATGCAGATCAAGCGATCGGCCGCTGGCGGAGTTGGCGAGCCGGCACAAGGTTCCTCCCAATCCGATCACCAAATGGAAGCGCGAGGCGAGCGAGGGGTCGGCGGTGTCGAAGCTCCTGGGTGACCTTATGGATCAACGTCGCGTCGGCGATCATTCGGGAAACGACGTATTCACGAGCACCGCATCGGTCAAGTCGGCATCGT
>CAJWQN010000089.1 GCA_913045505.1 uncultured Rhodospirillaceae bacterium
GGCCGTCGATCATGGGGGTGGTCAACGTCACTCCCGACAGCTTCTCCGATGGCGGCCTATGTGCCGCGCCGGCGGCCGCGATCGCCCATGGACAGGCGCTGGCGGGCGCCGGCGCCGCGATCATCGATGTCGGCGGCGAATCGACCCGGCCCGGCGCGTCGCCCGTGCCGGAGGCGGAAGAGCGGGCGCGGGTGCTCCCGGTCGTCGCGGCGCTGGCCGCGGCCGGCCTGGTCGTCTCGGTGGACACCCGCAATGCCGCGACCATGGCCGCCGCCACCGGGCGCGGCGCGGCGATGATCAACGACATCAGCGCGCTCGCCCATCAGCCGGGCAGCTTGGCCGCCGCCGCCGCGTCCGGCGTTCCCGTGGTCCTCATGCACAGCCTCGGCGATCCCGGCGCCCGGCGCGCCCATGCCCGCTACGCCCACGCGCCCATGGACGTCTATGATGCGCTCGCGCGTCGCGTCGATGAGGCCGTCGCCGCCGGTATTCCCCATGATCGCATCGTCGTCGATCCCGGCATCGGTTTCGCCAAGACCGCCGACCACAGCGTCCAGGTTCTGCGTTGGCTCAGCCTGTTCCACGGCCTCGGTTGTCTGCTCGCCCTCGGGGCTTCGCGCAAGAGCTTTATCCGGCGCCTGACCGCCGAGGACGTGCCCGCCGCGCGACTGCCGGGCTCCCTGGCCGCGGCGCTTGTCGGGCTCGACCAGGGCGTCCAGATTTTGCGGGTTCACGACGTTGCCGCCACCGCCCAGGCGGTCGCGGTGTGGCGCGCCATCGGCGCCTGACCGCGGCGAAAACCGTTGAGTTTCTGCTCATCGGGCGGCATTGTTCAGACATGACACGAAGATATTTCGGCACCGATGGTATCCGTGGCCGGGCCAATGCGGAGCCCATGACCGCCGAAACGGCGCTCCGGGTCGGCATGGCCGCCGGACTGCATTTCACCCGCGGCGAGCATCGCCATCACGTGGTGATCGGCAAGGACACGCGGCTATCGGGCTACATGATCGAGCCGGCCCTTACGGCCGGTTTCATTTCCATGGGAATGAACGTGATTCTGGTCGGGCCGATGCCGACCCCGGCGGTGGCGATGCTGACCCGATCGCTGCGCGCCGATCTGGGGGTGATGATTTCGGCCTCCCACAACTTGTTTGAAGACAATGGCATCAAGTTGTTCGGGCCCGACGGCTACAAGCTCTCGGACGATGTCGAGATCGAGATCGAGTCGCTGATGGCGGGCGGTGTCTCCGGGCAATTGTCGGCGCCCAAGGATCTGGGCCGCGCGGTCCGGCTCGAGGACGCCCATGGACGCTACATCGAGTTCGCCAAGAACACCTTTCCCAAGGGCATGACCCTCGGCGACATCAAGATCGTGATCGACTGCGCCCACGGCGCCGCCTACAAGGTGGCGCCGACCGTGCTTTGGGAACTGGGCGCGGAGGTGATCCGGGTCGGTGTCGAGCCCGACGGCTTCAACATCAACCGGGACTGCGGCTCGACCGCGCCGGAGCATATGTGCGAAGCGGTGCGCAGAGAGGGCGCGGACATCGGAATCGCGGTCGACGGCGACGCCGACCGGGTGGTGATCGCCGACGAGACCGGCGCGCTGCTGGACGGCGATCAATTGATGGCGCTGATCGCCGAACATTTGCGAAAACGCGAACGGCTGAGCGGCGGCGGGTTGGTGGCCACTCAGATGTCAAATTTGGGGCTGGAACGCCATCTCCAGTCGCGCGGTCTTCACCTGGTCCGGACCCAGGTCGGCGATCGCTACGTGGTCGAGCATATGCGCAGCCATGGCTACAATCTGGGTGGCGAGCAGTCGGGCCATATCATCCTCTCCGATCATGCCACCACCGGCGATGGCCTGGTGGCCGCGTTGCAGGTCCTGGCGGTGGTCGCCGAGGCCGGCCGGCCGGTCAGCGATGTCGGCCGCTGCTTCGAGCCCCTGCCCCAGGCGCTGCGCAGTATCGGCTACAATGGCGGCACGGTGCTGGACCTGGGCCCGGTGCGCGAGGCGATCGAGGCCGGCGAGGCGGCGCTTGGCCAGAGCGGCCGGCTGCTGATCCGCAAATCCGGTACCGAGCCCAAGGTGCGGGTGATGGCCGAAGGCGACGACGAGACCCTGGTGGCCCGGGTCGTCGACGACATCGTCGCGGTCATCGCGCGGCACGCCGGTTAGCCGGCCCATGCCCGCCAGGGCGCGGGTCCTGGTCGTCGCCGGATCGGATTCGGGCGGCGGCGCGGGCATCCAGGCCGACATCAAGACCGTGACCGCATTGGGCGGCTATGCCGCCACCGCCGTGACCGCGCTGACCGCTCAGAACACCGAGGGTGTGTTCGCCGTCCACGACGTCCCGGCGGATTTTGTCGCCCGGCAGATGGCGGTGGTGCTGGACGATATCGGCGCCGACGCCATCAAGACCGGCATGCTGCACCGACCCGAAGTGATCGACGTCGTGGGCGACATCTGCCGCCGCCGGCCCGACGGCGTCGGGTTGGTTGTCGATCCGGTGATGGTCGCCAAGGGCGGCGCCTCGTTGTTGGAGCCGGAGGCTGATCGGGCGCTGGTGGAAGCGCTGGTTGCCCAGGCCGATCTGGTGACGCCCAATCTGCCCGAAGCCGAGCGTCTGACCGGTGTTTCGATCCACGCTCCCGACGCCATGGAAGCGGCCGGACGGCGGATCCTCGACCTTGGCGCCAAGGCGGTGCTGGTCAAGGGCGGCCACCTGGCCGGGACCCGGATCGTCGATCTCCTGGTCACCGCCGATGAGGTTCGATCCTTCGAATCGACCCGGATCGAAACCCGCCATACCCACGGCACCGGATGCACCTTGGCCTCGGCGATCGCCACCGGGCTCGCTCAGAAACTGAGCTTGGCCGATGCGGTCGCCCGCGCCCGCGATTACGTGGCGGCCGCGATCCGTGGCGCCCCCGGGCTCGGGCGCGGCCATGGCCCGCTCGATCACGGCCATCCCCTGGCTCCCCGTCAGCCGGTTTCGTAGGCGACCGACATCAGATAGAGCCCCTTGGCCGGCGCGGTCGGACCGGCCGCCGTCCGATCGCGCGCGCCCAGCGCCGACGCGATTCGCTCCGGCGGCCATTTGCCTTCGCCGACCAGCACCAGACTACCGACCATGTTGCGCACCTGGTGATGCAGGAACGAGCGCGCCCTGGCGCCGATGGTGATCTCGTCGCCGGCGCGCGTCACCCGAAGTTGGTCCAGGGTCTTGACCGGCGACGCCGCCTGGCATTCGGCGGCGCGAAAGCTGGTGAAATCATGATGGCCGACAAGCAGGTCCGCGCCGGCCTGCATCGCGGCCTCGTCCAACGGGCGCGCGACCTGCCAGGCGCGGTCGCGATCGAGGGTCAGGGGGCCGCGCCGGTTGACGATGCGGTAACGGTAATGGCGTTCCGTGGCCATGAATCGGGCATGGAAGTCGTCGTTCACCGCTTCCGCCGCGACCACCGCGATCGGCCGGGGTCGGAGATGGGCGTTCAGGGCGTCGCTCACCGTGTCCGCGGGGCGTAGCCGGGCGAGGTCGAAATGAGCCACCTGTCCGAGCGCATGGACGCCGGCATCCGTGCGCCCGGCGGCGGTCGTGGTCGCGGCCTCGCCGCTGAAGGCTTCGATGGCGTCTTCCAGCGCCGCCTGCACCGAGGGGCCGTTGGCCTGGCGCTGCCAGCCGACCAATCCGGTGCCGTCATATTCCAATGTCAGCTTGTAACGGGCCATCGCGCGATGCCGCCGGTCCGAATCAATCGAGCCGAGTGCCGGGCGCGACCGGGGCGCCGCGCAGGGCCGCGCTCGTCGCCATGGTCTTGCGGCCGGGACGGCGGATGCGGGTCGGGCGCAAGATTCCGGTGCCGCAGGCGATTGTGAGGTCGTGGTCGAGCACGGTGCCCGGCGGCGCCCCGGCGCCATCCGGCGCGGCCTCGGCGGCGAGCGCCTTCCACCGTTCATCGGCGACCATGAAATAGGCGCCCGGGGCGGGGCTGAGGGCGCGGATTCGGCGCCCGAGTTCGATCGCCGGTCGGGACCAGTCGAGCCGTTCGTCGGCGCTGGTGAGTTTGGCGGCGTATGTGACTCCCGGCACCGGCTGCGGCACCGCCTCGAGCCGGCCTTCGGCGAGTTCCGTCACCGCGCCCGGAATCATCTCCGCGCCCAACTTGCTGAGCCGATCATGCAAAGTACCGGCGTCATCGTCGCCAATCGGAATGGCTCGTTGCCGCAGGATCGGTCCCGCGTCGAGCGCCGACACCAACCCCATGATGGTGATCCCGGTGGTCTCGTCGCCGGCCATGATCGCCCGCTGGATCGGCGCCGCGCCGCGCCAGCGCGGCAGCAAGGAGGCATGGATGTTGATGCAGCCCAATCGCGGCACGGCGAGCACGGGGTCGGTGAGAATCAGGCCGTAAGCCGCGACCACCGCGATGTCGGGCCTGAGCGCGGCGAACGCTTTCTGCTCGGTCTCCGATTTGAGGCTGGTGGGCGCGCGCACCGGAATCCCGCGGCATTCGGCCAATTTCTGAACCGGACTGGGGCGCGGGCCCCGGCCGCGGCCGGCCGGGCGCGGGGGCTGAGTATAGACGCCGACCATATCATGGCCGGCGTCGATCAGGGCTTCGAGGGCCGGGACCGCAAAATCGGGAGTGCCCATGAACACCACCCGAAGCGCGGTCATGTCAGGGCACGCCAGCGGCGGCGCGCTCGGCGGGATCGCCGGCCCGGCGGGCCTTGCCGAGCTTGCGCAGAATCATCCCGCGTTTGATCTTGGACAGATAATCGACGAACAGGATGCCGTCGAGGTGGTCCATTTCATGCTGGATGCAGGCCGCCAGCAAGCCCTCGACTTCGATTTCGCGTTCGCTGTCGGTTTCGTCCCGGTAGCGCACGCCGATCCGGCCGCGCCGATCGACCTCGGCGAAGTGTTCCGGAAACGACAGGCAGCCCTCTTCGCGGCAAACCTCTTCATCACCAACCCGGATCAGCTCAGGGTCCGCCATCCGTAGCGGCGCCGGCGGCTCCTCCTGGCGGGCGCAATCGACCACGATCACCCGCTTGGGCACACCCACTTGCGGCGCCGCCAGCCCGATTCCGGGGGCGAAATACATGGTCTCGAGCATGTCGTCCATCAGCTTCCGAATCGTTCCGTCAACTTCCGAGACTGGTTCGCAGACGGCTTTCAGCCGCGGATCGGGCGCGATGATGATCGGCAACAGAGCCATGGCGTCGGCAATTCGGGGTGTCATCGTTCGGATTGGAGATGACCAGAGAGGTATTACCCCGGCCGGCCGCCGTCAAGGTCCAGACCGCGGCGGCACGCCGCGAGGCCGGGACTGCGGCGCCGGCGCGATCCGTGCTAGGCTCGGAGCCGATGGAGGAGCCGAGCATCATCGTCGTCGTCCTGGGTCTGATCGCGCTGCTGGCGGTCGTGGCGGTGGCGATGCTGTGGCGCGGGCGCGGGCGCGCCGAAGAGGCGGCCAATCTGGCCCGCGCCCAGGCCGAGCTTGCCGGCCGCCTGAGCCAGATGGCCGAGGAGGCGGCGGCCCGTCAGGAGCAACTCCGCCAGACCCTGGACAACCGGCTCGCCGATGTCGCCAAGCGAGTCGGCGATTCACTTCAAGAACAGACCAAGCGCAACCAGACCGGGCTCGAGGGGCTCAAGGAGCGCCTGGCGGTGATCGACGCCGCCCAGAAGAACATCACCGAACTGTCCGGCCAGATGGTCAGCCTTCAGGACATTCTGTCCAACAAGCAGGCGCGCGGCGCCTTCGGCGAAATTCAGCTCGAGAATCTGGTGACCGAGATTTTACCGCCGTCGGTCTACAGCTTTCAGCACAAGCTCGGTAATGACAAGATCGCCGACTGTCTGTTGCGGTTGCCTAATCCACCTGGCGCCATGGTGATCGACTCCAAGTTTCCGCTCGAAAGCTATCGCCGGCTCCGCGAAGCCAAGGATGAAGCGGCCAAGCTCCAGGCCGGGCGCGACTTCAAGACCGACGTGTCGAAGCATGTCCGCGCTATCGCGGAACGCTACATTGTGGCCGGCGAGACCGCGGAATGGGCACTGATGTTTCTGCCCTCGGAATCGGTCTATGCGGAGGTTCATGACAGCTTCGGGGTGGTCGTCGAGGACGCGTTCCGCCAGCGAGTCGGGATCGTGTCGCCAACCACCATGATGGCGACACTCCACACCATCCGTGCCGTGCTCAAGGACGCACGCATGCGCGAGCAGGCGGGCCTGATCCAGGTCGAGGTCGCCAAGATCGCGGGCGATGTCGGTCGGCTCGAGACGCGCGTGCAAGCGTTGCAGAAGCACTTTGGTCAGGCCACCGCCGATGTTCAGCACATACTGACCTCGACCGGCAAGATCGTGAACCGGGCGGAGCGGATCGGCCAGGCCGAGCTCGGCGACGTGCCCGAGCCGGACCCGGCGGCGGCCCTACCCGGCGGCGACGCTCCGTGAGATTTCGATCGGCGGCCTGCCGCGCAAGGTCTGATAGACCACGCAATAGCGTTCGGTCAGCTTGAGGAGGGTGTCGAGCTGGCTCGCATCGGCATCGGTGTCGAGATCGAAATGCAGACGGATATCCCGGAACCCGACCGGGGCGTCCTTGGCCACGCCAAGGGTGCCGCGGACATCGATGTCGCCTTCGGCGCGCACCTTACCGCCCCGAATCGGAATCTCGAGCGCGGTCGCCACCGCGCGCAGGGTGACCCCGGCACAGGCGACCAGGGCCTGGAGCAGCATGTCGCCCGAACAGGCCTGTAGGCCCGAACCGCCCGTCGACGGATGCAAGCCCGCTTCGACCAGCATCTTGCCGGTATCCACCGAGCAGGCCACGTCGCTATCGTCGAGATCGCCCTCGGCCTTCAAGTTGATCAGGGCGGCCTCCGGCGCGTCCTTGTAACGGGCCTTGAACGGGGCTTGCAGTTCGCGCAGGTCACTGGCGTCCATGGTGGTCTCCGTCATTTCGATCGTCGCGCGGGACTGTTTCACGCTCACTGGTCAAGCGCAAATCACTTGACGGTGAGGGCCAAGGCGCGGCCTTCGGCCATCTAGAAGGGGCGCCGGGCCTTGAGCGCGGCGCCCAAGGTGCCGTCGTCGAGGTAATCGAGTTCGCCGCCGAGTGGGACGCCGTGGGCCAATCGCGTGACCGTCACGGCGCAATCCGCCAGCCGGTCGGTCAGATAATGGGCGGTGGTCTGGCCATCGACGGTGGCACCGGTGGCAAGAATCACTTCGCCGACCTCGGGGATTCGAGCGCGCTTCAACAGGGCGGTGATGGAGAGGTCGTCGGGGCCGACACCGTCCAGGGGCGAAAGGACGCCGCCCAGAACGTGATAGAGCCCGGAAAAAACTGCGGCCCGCTCCAGCGCCCAGACGTCGGCCACGCCCTCGACCACGCAGATGGTGTCGCGATCCCGTTCCGGATCGGCGCACAGACGGCAGGGCTCGGCCGAATCCAGATTGCCACATACCGAGCAGGTGCCGACCGTGGCGTCGGCCTGGGTCAGTGCCTCGATAAGGGGCTTGAGCGCGGTCTCACGCCGGGTCAGCAGATGCAGCGCCGCCCGCCGGCCGGAGCGTGGTCCCAGTCCCGGCAGTTTGGCCAGCAACCTCACCAGGCGCTCGATTTCCGGATCGGGCATGAATCGGGCGTCGCGGGATCCGGTTTAGAACGGCGCCAGGCCCGGCGGCAGGGACAGGCCGCCGGTCAGCTTTTTCATTTCCTCCGCCGTGCTCGCTTCGGCCTTGCCCTTGGCATCGGCGCAGGCGGCGACGATCAGGTCTTCCAGAACCTCGATTTCATTCGGGTCGGCCAGAGACGGATCGATCTTGATCCGCTTGAGTTCGCCCTTGCCGTTCATGACCGTGGTGACCATGCCGCCGCCGGCGGCGCCTTCGACCTCGGCACGGGCCAGTTGCGCCTGGAGTTCGGCCATTTTGGTCTGCATGGATTGGGCCTGCTTGAGCAGTTGGCCGAGATTCTTCATCGGTCGGGGTCTCCATCGGTTGATCCCTCGGCGCTCCGAGGCCCGCGCACCGCGGTGATTTCGGCGCCGGGAAAGGCGTCCAGGATTTCACGCACCAACGGATCGCGCGCCGCCGCGGCCTTGGCCGCCGTGTCCTCGGCCGCGTCCCTCTCGGCCAGGGTCGGCCCGCCCGGCGCGCCCGAGACCGCCACCACCCAGCGGCTCCCGGTCCAGCGGCTGAGGCATTGGCTGAGGTCGTTGGCGAGCTTGGCCGGCGCCGCCGAGGTGGGCCGAATCTCGATGGAGCCGGGCTCGAATCGAACCAGATGGACGTTGTCTCTGAGATGGGTATAGAGAATCATCTCGCCATGTTCGGCGAACAGGCGCACGGCGGCTTCGAAACTTCTCGGGGCCGGGCCCGAGTGCCGTCCTTGGGGTGCGGTCTCCGGTGCCGGATCCGGGGCCGGGTCCGGGTCCGGGTCCGGGGCAGGGTGGGCCATGGCCGCCGCCCGGGGGTGGGTTGCGGTCGGAGCCGGGCCGCTGGGCTGGGCGCGCGCCGGCGCCGGGGCCTGGGTGCCGTCGCTCCCCGAGTCCAGCTTGCGCACCAGATCGGCCGGGGTCGGCAAATCCGAGGCATAGGCCAGGCGCACCAACACCATCTCGACCGCGGGCAACGGCGCCGGCGCGGTTTGCGCCTCGCCCAAGCCCTTGAGCAGAATCTGCCAGCAGCGGGTGATTTCCGGCACCGACAGGCGTTCGGCGAGGCTGGCGCCCCGGACCCGTTCGGCCTCGGGCAGGCCGGGATCGTCGGCGGCCTCCGGGGTGAGCTTGAGCCGGGTCAGCCAATGGCAGATTTCGAGCAGGTCCTGGACCACGATCACCGGGTCGGCGCCGGCCCGATACTGGACACCCAATCGATCGAGGGCGCCGGCGATGTCGCCGCCGATGATCGCTTCGAAAAGATCGAACACTTCAATCCGATCGGCGAGGCCGAGCATGTCGCGGACCATCGATTCATCGATGGGGTCGTTCGGACCGTGGCCGATGGCTTGATCGAGCAGAGACAGCCCATCGCGGACCGAGCCGTCGGCGGCGCGCGCGATCAGGGCCAGCGCGCCGGCGGAAATCCGGGCGCCTTCGGCCTCGGCGATGGTGGCGAAATGGGCGGCGAGGAGTTCCTCGTCGAGCCGGCGCAGGTCGAAGCGCTGGCAGCGCGACAGCACCGTGACCGGCAGCTTGCGAACTTCCGTCGTGGCGAAAATGAACTTCACATGCGCCGGCGGTTCCTCCAACGTCTTCAACAGGGCGTTGAAGGCCGGGAGCGACAGCATATGGACTTCATCGATGATGTAGACCTTGAACCGGCCCATGGTCGGCAGGTAGCGGACCCCGTCGATCAACTCGCGGATGTCACCGACACCGGTGCGGCTGGCGGCGTCCATTTCGAGCACGTCGACGTGGCGATCGTCGGCGATGGCACGGCAGTTCTCGCACGCGCCGCAGGGCTCGATCGTGGGCGCGGTGCCGGTGCCGTCGGCGCCGATGCAGTTGAGCGCCCGGGCGATGATCCGCGCGCTGGTGGTCTTGCCGATGCCGCGAACCCCGCACAATAGATAGGCATGAGCCAACCGCCCGCTGGCGAAGGCGTTGGTGAGCGTGCGCACCAGCGCGTCCTGGCCGACCAGATCGGCGAAGCGGCGCGGCCGATACTTGCGGGCCAGCACCCGATAGACACCCTCGGTGGTTGGCGCGGTACCGTTGTCGGTATCGGCGTCGGGTGGGAGCGGTGGTGTTTGAGTATCGGTCATCCGGCGGCTTGCCGATCACAATGCTGAGTGTGGCCTGGGGCGGTTCATGGCCCGGAATTCAGGCCGCGGCCGGGTGGGAGGCTGCACGACAACCCGGATCGAATCTCGTTACGGCTGCTTCCTTCCGGACCTGACCGGGTTGGCGAGTGACCCGTCCGCCGCCAACCTCCCGACCCCACTATATCAGCTTTCCCCGCGCGCGGCGCAAGGCCGACGCGGCCCGCCATCTCGGCCCGGCGCCTCTGATTGCCAACCTCGGGAGATCGGGCTAGTGATGGCGCCTCGTGATGAGGAGGTTGTTG
>CAJWQN010000090.1 GCA_913045505.1 uncultured Rhodospirillaceae bacterium
GACCTCGGTCAGGATCGCGCTCGAGGCCGAAGGCTTCAAGACCCGGACCTACACCGATGGCGAGCAGGCTTTGCAGGGGCTCCGCCAGAGTCCCGTCGACGTGGCGGTCCTCGACATCAAGATGCCGCGCCTGGACGGGCTCGAACTGTTGACGCGCCTGCGCCGGGATTCGACGATTCCGGTGATCTTCCTGACCTCGAAGGACGAAGAGCTCGACCAGGTGCTCGGGCTCAGGATGGGCGCCGACGACTACATCACCAAGCCGTTTTCGACCCGTCTGTTGATCGAGCGGATTCGGGCGCTTCTGCGCCGGGCCGAGCTCGCCCGTGGGGATGCCGACGGCGCGTCGGGCGCCGCCCCGGTCATCGAGCGTGGCGCATTGATCATGGATCCCGCGCGCCATCTCTGCCGCTGGAACGGTGAGCCGATCTCGTTGACCGTGACCGAGTTCCTGATCCTCCAGGCGTTGGCCACCCGCCCGGGCCATGTTCGCAGCCGCGACCAGTTGCTCGACGCCGCCTACGACGAACAGACCTATGTCGATGATCGCACCATCGACAGTCACATCAAGCGCATGCGCAAGAAGTTCCGCGATGTCGATCCGAACTTCTCCAACATCGAAACCCTGTATGGCATCGGTTACCGGTACAGCGAGCAGTGATCCGGGGCCCGGCGTCTCGCGTGCCGGCGCGCCGATGGCGGTGCTGGCCCGCGATATCCCGGCGCCGGTTGGCCGGAAACGGTTTCGATGGCCGCTGTCGAAGCTCACGCTGCGGATTCTGGCGGTCAATCTGGTTGCCTTGGCGATCGTGGCCGGCGGAATCCTTTATCTCAATCAATACCAGGAGGGTCTGGTGGCCCAGCGCCTGGACGCGCTCGGAACCCAGGGCGATATGATCGCGGCGGCGTTGGGCGAAACCGCGGTACCGCGCGATCCGACCTTGCCGCAAGCCCTGGACCCCGTGCTCGGGCGCCAGCTCGTCCAGCGCCTGGCGATTCCGATTCGCACCCGCGCCCGGCTGTTCGACGGAGACGGCGTGCTGATCGCCGATACCCGCATGCTTGCCGTGGGCGGGGTCGAGGTTCGTCTGCGCGAGCTGCCGCCGCCGCGCACGCCGGGATTGCTCGATCCCTGGCTCGATCGACTTTACGGCCTGTTGGACCGCTGGCAGCGGCGGGTGCTGCCTCTCTATCGCGAGTACTCCGACCAACGCGCCGGCCACTATCCGGAAGCGCTGCAGGCACTGGGCGGGGTGGCGGCGGCCACCGAACGGGTGAGCGGGACCGGCAACACGATTCTCTTGGTCGCGGTTCCGGTCCAGCGCTTCAAAGAGGTGGTCGGCGCCTTGCTGTTGAGTTCGGGCATCGAGGACATCGAGGCCCGCGTGCGGATCGTGCGCGGGGATATCCTGCGGCTGTCACTGCTGGCCTTGGCGGTGACGGCGTTGCTTTCGGTCTATCTGGCTCGCTCGATCGCGCGGCCAATCCGCCGGCTCGCGAAAACCGCGGAGCGGGTGACCGGGGGTCGCGGTCGCGGCGTCGAGATTCCCGACTTGAGCGCGCGCCGCGACGAAATCGGCGAGTTGAGTATCGCGCTGCGGCAAATGACCGACGCACTGTGGCAGCGGATCGACGCCATCGAGGGGTTCGCGGCCGATGTCGCCCACGAACTCAAGAATCCTCTGACCAGCATTCGCAGCGCCGTGGAAACCATCCAGAGGGTCGATGACCCGGCCACCCGCGACGCCTTGCTGTCGGTGGTCATCGCCGATATCCGTCGCATGGACCGCCTGATTTCGGATATTTCGGCGTCTTCCCGGCTCGACGCCGAACTGGCGCGCGCCGAAGCCGAGCCGGTTGATTTGACGGCCATGCTGGCGACATTGGTCGACGTTCACAACGCCACCGCCAGCCCGGAGGACGCGGCGCCGAAACTGGTGTTGAGCGCCGATCGCGACCTCCCCATAGTGGTCGCGGGTGTCGAGGAGCGCCTGGTTCAGGTGTTCCGCAATTTGATCGACAACGCGGTGTCGTTCAGCCCGCCGGCCGGTGAAATCGTGATCTCGCTCCATCGCGATGCCGCCGGCGCCGTGGTCGTGGTTCGGGACCAGGGGCCGGGCCTGCCGCCGGGCAAGATCGAAACCGTCTTCGAACGTTTCTACAGCGACCGGCCGGTGGGCGAGGCGTTCGGCACCCATTCGGGACTCGGCCTCAGCATCTCCAAGCAGATCGTCGAGGCCCACGGCGGCACCATCACGGCGGAAAACCGTCTCGAGGCGGGGTCGGCGAACGATGGCCCCAACGGTGCCCCGAGCGGCGCCAAGGTCATTGTCCGCTTGCCGGCCTGAGCCCTGTGGTACATATGGATATAGGCCGGTACAATCGCGGTCCGCCGGAACGACTGTCGGCGGCTGTCGGCGATTGGGCGAGCAGAGAGTGATGACGATGGCAAAATATCGGCTGATAACACGCAGGGACCTGGATGGCCTGGTCTGCGCGATGCTGTTGAAGGAACTCGACCTGGTCGAGGACATCGTCTTCGTCCATCCGAAGGACGTGCAGGATGGCAAGGTCGAGGTCACCGCCAACGACATCACCGCCAATGTCCCGTATGTGCCGGGGGCGCATTTGGCCTTCGATCATCACTACAGCGAAATGTTGCGCAACGTCGGCACCGAAGACCCCCATTACATCAACATTCCCAACGCGCCGTCGGCCGCCCGGGTGATCTACGACTATTATGGCGGCCGCGAACGGTTTCCGAAAATGGGCCAGGACCTCATGGCCAGCGTCGATCGGGCCGACGCGGCCAAGTTCACCAAGCCTCAAGTGCTCAACGAAAGCGGCTGGGATTTGTTGTCGTTCATCCTGGATCCGCGCACCGGCCTGGAGCGGTTCGCCAACTTTGCGATCCCGCACGACGATTTCGTGGTCCAGCTAATCGACTATTGCCGTGGCCACACGATCGACGAAATCATGGCCCTGCCGGCGGTCGAGGAGCGGGTCGAACTCTATCGGGCGCAACGGCAACAGGCGGAGCACCAGATCAAGACCTGCGCGACGGTCCACAACAAGGTCGTGGTCATCGATTTCCGCGATCAGGACACGATCTACTGCGCCAACCGGTTCCTGGTCTACGCCATGTTTCCGACCTGCAACCTGTCGATCCATGCGTTGCGGGGGCCGAATCCGGATACCATCGTCTTCGCGATCGGCAAATCGATCTTCAACCGCTCGAGCCGGATCGACATCGACCAGCTCACCTTGTCCTACGGTGGCGGCGGCCATGAGGCTGTCGGCACCTGCCAGGTTCCGACCGATCAGGCCGAACGGGTGCTCGGCGAGCTGATCGAAAGGATTCGGCGCACCGGCTGACCCGGCCTCGGGCGCCGGCAGGACCGAGTTCCCGAGCCCGAAATTCGCGAGTCCGGTGCGGCGCGCCCTGATCACCGCCGTTGTTCTTGTCGCCGCGGCAACCGCGTCGCCTCTTCTCGCTCAGCAGACCGGGCCACCGGCATTGCGGATGCCGGTGATTTGCCCGGAACGGATCGATTGCCACATCCAGAACTATTTCGATCAGGATGCCGGTCCCGGGCACCGGGACTACCGTTGCGGTTTGCTTTCCTATCCCGACCATCTCGGCACCGACATTCGGGTTCCCGACCTGGTGGCGATGGACCGCGGGGTGCCCGTCGTGGCGGCCATGGCCGGCGTGGTGAGGGCGACCCGGGACGGAATGGCCGACAGTGGCACCGGCGAAGCAGATTCCGACGATACCGCGGGCCGCGCCCTCGGCAACGCCGTGGTCGTCGGCCACGACGGCGGCTTGACCACTATTTACGGGCATTTGCGGAACGGCAGCGTGGTGGTGGCGGAGGGAGATCGGGTCGCGGCCGGCGACATTTTGGGCCAGATGGGGTTGTCGGGGCGGACCGCCTTTCCCCATTTGCATTTCGAGGTTCGCCTCGGCAAGCGGCCGATCGACCCGTTCATGGGCCCGGCTCCGAATCCCGATTGCGGAGCCCTCGGCGAGCCGTTGTGGAGCGCCCAAGCCCTCGCCGCGATGCCCTATGTCCCGACCGGGCTGCTCGGCGCCGGCTTCGCGGCCGCGGTGCCGACGAGCGAAGCCGCGCAAGCGGGTGCCTATGGCGAGACGCCGCCGTCGCGCGATGCGCCCGCGTTGACATTCTGGGTCGCGCTGTTCGGCGCCCAGGCCGGCGACCGGGTCGAAACCCGCCTGTTGGGTCCGGGCGGCCTGGTGATCGCGGCGCAATCGGATCGATTGGCCAAGCCCTTCGCGCGCTGGTTCCATTATGTCGGCAAGAAGCGGCGTTCGGACTCCTGGCCGCCAGGGCGTTATCAGGGCGAATTCGTCCTGCGCCGGGATCCGGATGGCGCCGTCGTGATTCGAATCGAACGGGAAGTGGAGTTGCGTTAGGCCGGGCGCCGCTCAATGGACGCTGAGCGGCTCCATGTCGTGCTGGCGCACCGCGGCGAAAGCAACCTCGCGATCGTTGAGGACCGCCATCGGGCTGCCATCCGCCGAATGTACGGCGAATCCGGCCTCGCCGTCCACCGTCACCGCCTTGACATAGGCAAGATAGGGCGTGCCCAGGGCCGCGAAGGCCTTGGGCGACATTTCGCGCAAGGTATCGCTCGAATTCATCATCACGGACCTCCTTATCGTCTCGGCGCGCGGATCGTACTCAGGCGCGCCGACCCCGGCCGGCGACGGTTTTGAGATGCGATCGGACCTCGGCGGGGCCGGTGCTGATCTCGATCTTCCGGACCTGGCTTTCGGGCACCGGCCGCTCGATTTCGACCTGGAGCAGGCCACTATCGAGCCGGGCCGCGACGACCTCCAGCCCGTCGGCGAGCACGAAGCTGCGCTGGAATTGGCGGGCGGCGATGCCGCGATGCAGATAAGTGCGATCGCCGTCCTCGTCCTGGCGGCCGGTGATCAGGAGCTGATTGTCCTGGACACTAAGCGTGAGTTGGTCCTCGGTGAACCCGGCCACCGCGAGCGTGATCCGGAACCGGCGCGGGTCGCGTTGCTCGATGTTATAGGGCGGATAGCCGTCACTCGACGCCTTGGCGATCCGTTCGAGCAGCCGTTCCAGATCGTCGAAACCGACGAACAACGGGCTGGCGAAAAAGGACGAACGTGACATGACGACGCCTCCTCGAATGAGCGAGTCGATTCCCCGGGTCCGGCTTCGGCACCCAATTTCCGCGCGACCGCATTTGGCATCGCGCAGGTCTTATTTGGGGCCGTGGCCGCGAAATGCAAGAGACTGGCATGCCAATGCCGGGCCGCTCACGATGGGATCACGGGCTGTTCAGTTGACCTGCTCCGGGTTTGACGGCAGGGATATCCGGTGGCCCGCGCCATGAGGAGGTTTTCGGTTGGAAACGGTCAGCACGGATATCTGTGTCCTGGGGGCCGGCTCGGCGGGGCTCTCCGTCGCCGCCGGCGCCGCGCAGATGGGCGCGTCCTGCGTGCTCGTCGAGAAGGGTGAAATGGGCGGCGAGTGCCTCAACACCGGATGTGTGCCCTCGAAGGCGCTGTTGGCCGCCGCCGAGGCCGCGCAGAGCGCCCGCGATTCCGGGCATCTGGGGGTTTCCACCGGACCGCCGCGGATCGCCTTCCGTCAGGTTCGCGATCACGTCCGGGGCGTGATCGCCGCGATCGCGCCCAACGATTCGGTCGCCCGGTTCGAGGGGCTGGGCGTCCGGGTCGTAAAATCCCGTGCCCGTTTCGTCGGCCGGCGCGAAGTGGCCGCGGGCGAGACCCTGATCCGCGCCCGCCGCTTCGTCGTCGCCACCGGCTCGACCCCCTTGGTGCCGCCAATCCCGGGCCTCGGCGACGTCGACTATTTCACCAACGAGACCATCTTCGACGTCGATGAATGCCCGGGCCATCTGATTGTCATCGGCGGCGGGCCGATCGGGCTCGAGATCGCCCAGGCCTATCGCCGGCTCGGCGCCCGGGTCACGGTCGTCGAAATGCTGCGCTGTCTGGCCAACGACGATCCGGAAATCAGCCGCGTGGCGCTCGACAAGCTCACCGCCGAAGGCGTCACGATCGCCGAGCACACCAAGGTGGTCCGTATCGAAGCCGTCGCCGCCGGCGGCCTGGTCGTTCTCGGCCAGCGCGACGGCGCCGTCCACCGGTTCGAGGGCTCGCACCTGCTGGTCGCGATCGGGCGCAAAGCCAACACCGCCGGGTTGGACCTGGAGTCGGCCGGGATCGCGTATGGTGGCCAGGGCATCGAGGTCGATGCCGGATTGCGAACAACCAACCGCCGCGTGTTCGCGATCGGCGACGTGGTCGGTCCGTTTCGCTTCACCCACATGGCCGCATACCAGGCCGGAATCGTGATCCGGCGGGCCTTGTTCCGCCTGCCGGCCAAGGTCGATTACCGAGCCGTGCCGTGGGTCACCTATACCGATCCGGAGGTCGCCCAGGTCGGCCTGACCGAAGCCCAGGCCCGGCGGGGCGGCCGCGACATCCGGGTGCTGCGCTGGCCGTTCGCGGACAACGACCGCGCCCAGGCCGAGCGCCGGACCGATGGCCTGGTCAAAGCGGTCGTGTCCCGGCGCGGGCAGGTGCTTGGCGCCTCGCTGGTCGGCGTCCATGCCGGCGAGCTGTTGTTGCCTTGGGTGCTGATGGTCTCCCAACGACTGAAAATCGGCGCCATGGCTTCCGTGATCGCGCCCTATCCGACCCTCGGCGAAGCCAGCAAGCGAGCAGCCGGCAGCTTTTATACGCCGTCGTTGTTCAGCGCGGGGACGCGAAGAATGGTACGCTTTCTGTCCAAGCTCGGGTGACCGGATCCTTGGCCCGGCGCGACGGCGCCGGGTGTCCGACCTATCAGGTGAGTCCATGGGTCTGCATTTGCCTCATTTTCTTGCTCCGGTCCGCGGCCTTTCGGGACGCTTGCTGCTGCTGACCATTCTGTTCGTCCTGATCGGTGAGGTGCTGATCTACGTGCCCTCGATCGCCCGTTTTCGGATGGTGTTCCTGAACCAGAGACTGGATGCCGGGCAGCTGGCGACGCGGGCGTTGGAAGCGGCGCCCGAGGGCCGGCTCGAGGCCGATTTCGAGGCACGTCTGCTTGCCGAGGCGTTGGTCGAGGGCGTGGTCCTGCGCCATGCCGGCGCCTCGATGCTGATGCTGTCCGCCAAGATGCCGCCGACAATCGACGCGAGCTATGATCTGCGTCAAGCCACCCCGGCCGGTCTGATCTTCGATGCGTTTCGGGTTCTGTGGCCCGGACCCGAACGGGTGATCCGGGTGCTTGGCGCGTCCCGCATGGAGCCGGGCATGGAGGTCGAGGTGGTTTTGCGGGAAGGCGAATTGCGCGCCCAGATGATCGATTACTCGCGGCGTATTCTCAACCTCAGCATCGTGCTTTCCCTGCTGACCGCCGGGCTGGTCTATTTCACTTTGCAATGGATGATCGTGCGGCCGATGCGCCGCATCACGGAAAATCTGGGCTCGTTTCGGCGCAACCCGGAAAATGCCACCAACCAGATCGAGGATACCCGACGCACCGACGAGATCGGCCGCGCGCAACAGGCGCTGCGCACGATGCAGAGCGATCTGCGCGCGGCGTTGCTGCAAAAAACGCGCCTCGCCGCTCTCGGAAGTTCGATGAGCAAGATCAATCATGATCTCCGCAACACCTTGGCCTCGGCCATGATCGATTCCGACCGCCTGGCGCAAAGCGAGGATCCGGAAGTGCAGCGGGTGACGCCCCGGCTGATGACCGCGATCGACCGGGCTGTGAATCTGTGCAGCCAGACGTTGGAATATGCCCAATCCGTGGAGCCGAATTTGGAACCGACCCGGTTCCCGCTTCGCGACCTGATCGACGACGTGGGCGAAATGGTCGGTCTGCCACCGGATTCGGCGATCACTTGGCACAACGACGTGGCCGGCGAACTGACCATCTTGGCCGATCGGGTCCAGATGTTCCGGGTGCTGCTCAATCTCGGCCACAATGCGGTCGAGGCAATGGGTACCAACGGATCGGTGCGGTTCGAAGCCCGACGATCGCAGACCCGGATCGTGGTCGAGGTCTCCGATACCGGCCCCGGGCTGCCGCCTCGGGCGCGCGAGAATTTGTTTCAGCCGTTCGCCGGCTCGGCCCGGCCCGGCGGCACGGGACTCGGATTGGCGATCGTGCGGGAAATCGTGCGTTTTCATGGCGGCGAGATCGAATTGGTCGAAACGTCCGTGGCCGGAACCCGGTTCCGCATGACCCTGCCGGCCACGTGACCGGCACTGAAGCAGGTCCGCCGCCAGGCACAATTGATTACTCAAACATTGACTTCCGTCGCAATCGGCCAATTAATCTAAACAAGGGCAACCAGTCTCGCCGGGCCCGGCATCGGCCGGGGCGGGGGATGGCGGGCTGGCGCCGGCATGAGGTTTTCAGTTTGGCCGCGACCGACATCAGGTCGGGGGCAGAAAGGTGTGTCATGGGCTGGTAGGCGGGAACACCGCCGAAGCCCGCGGCACCGGGGACAGGGATCGAAGTGGCGAACGAAACAAGAGTGCTGCCGGGTCACGTGGGACCGCAAGTCGCCATGGACCGATTTGAGGACACCAGCCCGTGAGCCCCAAGAACGACCAAGAGGAAGCGCTGGTCAAGTTCGTCTCCCGCCTCGAGCATCGCTGCATCGGTTACCAGGCGCTCCACGTCCATTTTTCGAAGTTGCAGCCCCAGAACCGGGCCGATTCGGTGACGCGGGTCTCCGAAAGCCTGCTCAGGCGTCTGGTGACGACATATGACGACCAGTTGTTCCGACTGACCAACAACGACATGATTTTGGTCTGCCGCGGCAAACAGGTCAAAGACGTGCGCGGCGTGTTGGGACGCATTCAGGCATTGGTCAAGCGGGATCCGTTGTTCGCCGGCGGGGACGAGGAGGCGGCCAACGGCTTCGGCACCTGGAACGACCTCTCGGTCTCGTGGAGCGAGTTCATGACCCGCACCGAGGTCCTGCTCGATCAAATGCTCTCGACTAAGGAGAGCAAGGGCAAGGGCAAGGGCAAGGGCAAGGAAGACGACGAGGAAGAAGCCAAGCCCGCCGACCCCATGGACGCCGCCCGGCTCGGCCGGTTGGAGGCCAGTCTGAAGTCGGTCGATCTGTCCAACTTCATCCGCCGCCAGCAAGTCTGCGCGATCGCCGGCACTCATGCCCCGCAACCGGTGTTCGAGGAGCTTTTCATCTCGGTCGCGGACCTGCGCCGCGTGACCATGCCGGACGTGGATCTGCTCGCCAATCCAACGCTGTTTCAGCAGCTGACCAATACCTTCGACTATCGGATGATCGCGGCGTTACACAAGACCGGTCAACTCGGGGCGTCTTTGCCGTTCAGCATCAATCTCAATATCGCCACGGTTATGTCATCGGAGTTCATCAAGTTCGTTGAGCGGGTTCGTCGAAACGACAGCAGCACCTTTATCGTGGAATTTCAGGTTGGCGACGTCTTCACCAACATGAAGGATTTTATGTTTGCCCGGGATTTCTCCCGCGAATCCGGATTCCGGATTTGTCTGGACGCACTCAGTCACGCGTCGTTGACCCTTATCGATTTCACGCGCCTAGATCTGGCGCTTTACAAGCTGTTTTGGGACACGGAGATCGACGGCCTGCCCGAATCCTCGCTGGACGACATGAAGGATGCGGTGAAAGCGGCGGGTCCCGAGCGGATGATTCTGTCGCGTTGCGACCGGCCGCACGCGGTTCCCTTCGGCCGCGGCCTCGGCATCGGCCTGTTTCAAGGCTGGCGAATCGATTCCGCGCTCAGGCCCAAGACCGTGTGAAGCCCGCCCGGAATTCGGGCCGATGGCCGAAATCGAGGTCGACAGGCACCGAATCTCATCGGCCGATGGCCACGCCTTCCCGCCGCGGATCGGCGGCGCCGATCAGCCCGGTCTCGGTAATCATGATGCCA
>CAJWQN010000091.1 GCA_913045505.1 uncultured Rhodospirillaceae bacterium
CGATCAGCCCCCATTTGAAAGCCCATGGGGCCGAGCCGGGTCCGGTCGAACAGCGCTATGGCGCCGAGGGCGACGGTGAGTCGATCTATTTCGACGATCCGGAAGGCAACAAGATCGAGTTGAAGGGACCACCGTTCGGGTGAACACCATGGCGATCATCACCGAAATCACCGCCATCCATTTGGAACATCGTTTCGGCGAAACTCAGGCCTACGGCATGGCCCGTGGCCTGACCCCGGCACGCAACGCCACCCTGATCCTGCTCGAGACCGACGCCGGCGTGACCGGCATCGGCGAAGCCTGGGGGCCGGGCGCCATGGTCGCCGGTTCTCTCGAGGTGGTGAAGCCCTATTTCATCGGCCGCGACCTCTACGATCGCGAACAGATTCCGCCGTATATCTACAATCAGCGCTATCATCTCGGCATCCAGAACACGGTCACCTCCTGCCTCGGCGGCATCAACACCGCGATCTACGATGCCATGGGCAAGCTGCTCGGCCTGCCGCTCTACAAGCTCTTGGGTGGCCTCAATACCGAGCGGGTGCCGGCCTATGCTTCCGACGGCTATTTCTCCAACGATCCCAGGAACCAACTGGCCGAACAACTGGCCGGCTTCCGGGACCAGGGTTTCCCGGGGGTCAAGATCAAGATCGGCCGAGGCCCCGCCGACGATGTCACGCGGGTCGCCTGCGCCCGCGACGTGCTGGGGCCGGACGTGGCCTTGATGGTCGATGTCAACGGCAACTACACGGTCGATCTCGCGCTCGACAGCATGCGCCGGATCGCCGAGTTCGACATTCATTTCTACGAGGAGCCGCTGCCGCCGACCGATTTCGACGGTTATCGCGAACTCCGCCGCCGGGCGCCGATCCCGGTCGCCACCGGCGAGGCGCTTTACACCGCCCACGACTTCAAGCGTCTGATCGACGGCCGCGGCGCCGACGTGATTCAGCCCGACCTGACCATCTGCGGCGGCATCGATCCGACCCGCGAGATCGCGATCCTCGCCCGGCTCGCCAATCTCCGCCTCTCGCCCCATGTTTGGGGCGCGGCCGTCGGCCTGGCGGCGGCGATCCATTTCATCGCCGCCCAGCCGCCGTCCCCCCACACCGACAACATTCCGGCGCCGATGCTGCTGGAATACGATCGCGGCCAATGCGCGCTCCGCGACGCGTTACTCGCCCACCCGATTCCCTGTATCGACGGCCATCTCACGGTTCCGACCGATCCCGGTCTCGGCATCGAACTCGACTGGGACGTGGTCGAGAAGTACCGCGTCGGCTGAGTCGCCGGCAGGATGGGGCTCAGTCGCTGCTTAGGCCCTTGATCAATTCCCAGAATTCCTTGGTGGTGTTGGCGTGCGGGAACGGCCCGTCCGGCACCGGGCAGCCGAGGAATCGGCACAACGGTTCCCAGCCCTGGGACACTTCCATCACCAGCAGGCGCTCCGCCGGCACCGCCGCGATCACGGCATCATTGTGGCGGCGGAACACTTCGGTCGCGTATTCGGCTTCGCCCAGGCGGCCATGGAAAGTTTGGTCGGAGACGATGCGGTGGGCCATGTCCATGATCCGGCGCATCACCGGATTCGGAATCTTTTCGCGCCCTTCCAAAACCATGTGGATGGTTTGTGAAATGCTTTGATGCCAACGATCCGGATCGCGCGTGGTGAGGATGATCTTGGCTTTCGGGTAATAATCCAGGATTTCGCGCCAGAACCGGGCCGTCGGCCAATCGACCGTCGACCGATAGCCGGCGAACACCGCGTCCCAATCAACCGTTTCGCCATTCGCGGCCGCGAGCCACGGAACCTCCGCGCCGGGCGCCTTGACCACTTCCTCCATATGGTGGCAGGGTCCAAATCCCAATTGCTCCAGGGCCAGTTTCAAGGACATGGTTCCGGTTCGGCCGAGTCCGAAATCGATGATTTCCATGGCCATGTTGGCGCTCTCCTTTTCACGAAATGTTGGGTGAGTTGGGTTATCGGAATCGTGCCCGGTGATCCGCCCGGCACATCGGCCACGATAGCACGGCCCGGGCGAGAGGGGATATCATCAAGTCATCGGTGACCACAGGCACGCGCCGCTTCGGTTGCAAGACGCCGCCATGACGCCCATTATCTCGGTCTCCCTGAGGTAAGCGGGGGCAGTTCGAATCTGGGAGGACGAAATGAGCAGGAGTATCAAGACACGGTTGGCGACCGCGGTGGCGGTTCCGTTGGTCGCGGGCGCGTTCGCGGTCGGCGCCATGGCCGGAAACAACCCGGTCGACGAAAAATGGTGGCCGTCGGAGTTCGGTGCCGACGACCAGGCCGGGGCCACCAACTACATCACACCGCAAAAGCGCATCGCGGCGGCCAAATTGGTCAAGCAGGGCAAGATTGCCACTCTGGGCATGCCCTATTCGAACAATATGCCGCTGGTGCCGGGACGCACCTTCGCGATGAGCATCCCGGGCAACCCGACCCACGGACCGCTGAGTTGGCCCGGCGACAATTTCGGCCAAACCTTCATGGACGAAATCCTGACCGCCGAAATCGGCCAGGTCGGAACCCAGTTCGACAGCCTTGGCCATCCGATGATCCAGATCACCGGCGTGCCGGGATGGGACGACGACCATTATTTCTATAATGGTGTCAAATTGTCCGACATCAGCAATCCCCGCGGCTTGAAGAAGAACGGCACGCATAACGTCGGCTCGTTCTTCACCCGCGGCCTGTTGATCGACGTCGCCGCTCTCAAGGGCGTCGCCGTGCTCGAGAAGGGCTACGCGATCACCCTCGCCGATTACAAGGCGGCACTGGCCAAGCAGGGCGTCGGTGACGCCACCCAGGGTGACGTGGTGGTGTTCCGCACCGGTTGGAATTCGCTGTGGAAGGACAACCACACGGGCAACAAGACCGGCCCCGAGATCGCCGCCGACAACGCCGAGCACGGCTCCGGCGAGCCCGGTGTCAGCGCCGAGGTTTGCGATTATCTGGCCGGTCGGAAGATTTCGATGATCGGCTCCGACACTTGGGGCCTGGAGCCTTACGACTTCGCCAAGGGCGTGCCCGAGTCGTTCGCCTACTGCCACATCAACCTGATCGTGCGCCGTGGCATTTACAACTTCGAGAACCTGGACCTCGACCAGCTGTCCGCGGACGGTGCCTATGAGTTCCTGTTCTCTTGGGCGCCCCTGAAGCTCGTCGGCGCCACCGGCGCGCCGGGCAACCCGATCGCGGCCTACTAAAGCTCGCGAGGCTTTCCGTTCCCGGACAGCCGACTCCTCACTCAAGCCTTCCCCCTTGACGGGGGAAGGTTTGGATGGGGGTGATATTCACGGCGGCGGTGCCAGGCTCTATAATCGCCGCCCGTTCCGCGTTCCAAGCTTGGTGAGAGTCATGAACCTCGACTTCAGCGCCGCCGACCTGGCCTTTCGGGCCGAGGTCCGCGCCTTTATCGGCGACCACTATCCGCCCGAGATCGAACGCAAGATGAAGGCGTCCCAGCGCCTCGACCGGGAGGATTACCTCACTTGGCAGCGAATCCTGAACGACAAGGGCTGGCTGGCGCCGAGCTGGCCGGCGGAATACGGCGGCACCGGCTGGACCGCGGTCCAGAAGCACATCTTCGAGGAAGAGCTGGCCTTCGCGGAGGCCCCGCGAGTGATTCCGTTCGGTGTCACCATGGTCGGCCCGGTGGTCATCGCCTTTGGCAGCGACGCCCAGAAGAGCCGTTATCTGCCGCGTATCCTGACCAGCGAGGATTGGTGGTGCCAGGGCTATTCGGAGCCCGGCTCCGGCTCCGACCTGGCCTCGCTCAGGACCAAGGCGGTGCGCGACGGCGATCATTACATCGTCAACGGCTCCAAGACCTGGACCACCATGGCCCATTGGGCGGACATGATCTTTTGCCTGGTACGTACCGATCCGAAGGCCAAGAATCAGGAAGGCATTTCGTTCCTGTTGATGGACATGAAGGGCCCCGGTATCACCGTCCAGCCGATCGTCACCATCGAGGGCGGCCACGAGGTCAACACGGTGTTTTTCGAGGACGTGCGGGTGCCGGCGGAGAACTTGGTGGGCGAGGAGAACAAGGGCTGGACCTATGCCAAGTTTCTGCTCGGCCACGAGCGCGCCGGCATCGCCGCGGTCGGCCAATCCAAGCGCCAGATCGAAAAGGTCAAGGACATCGCCCGCGCCGAACAGTCGGGCGGCCGGCCATTGATCGAGGACGGGCGCTTTCGCGACAAGGTCTCCAACGTCGAGATTCGACTGATGGCGTTGGAATACACCGAACTCAGGAGCCTTGCCGCCGAAAGCAAGGGCCAGGCGCCGGGGCCCGAAGCCTCGCTGCTCAAGATCAAGGGCACCGAGGTCCAGCAGGCGATCACCGAACTCGCGATCGAAGCGGTCGGCTACTACGCCAATCCGTACATACCGGAAGCGTTTCAGGACGGCTGGAACGAGGCCCCGGTCGGCCCCGACTATGCCGCCGCCGCCGCGCCCCGCTATTTCAACTGGCGCAAATCGTCGATCTATGGCGGCTCGAACGAAATTCAGAAGAACATCATCGCCAAGATGGTGCTGGGGCTTTAGGGACGCATGGTGGATTTTTCGTTGTCGGAGGAGCAGCAGCTCCTCAAGGACAGTGTCGAGCGCTTTGTTCGCAACGATTACGGTTTCGACACCCGCCGGGCGCTGGCCGAGGGCGATCTGGGCCACGGCCCCGACAACTGGGCGACCTTCGCGGAGCTCGGCTGGCTCGCGGTCCCGTTCGCCGAATCGAGCGGCGGCCTGGGCGGCGGGTCGGTCGAATGCATGATTCTGATGGAAGCGTTCGGCCGCGGCCTGGTGGTCGAGCCCTATCTGCATTCGGTGATTGTGGCCGGCGGCCTGATCGAAGCGGCGGCCGAAGACTCGAGGCGCCGCGACCTGCTCTCGGGGCTCATTGCCGGCGAGCGGATTCTCGCCTTCGCCCATGTCGAGCCCCAGGCCCGGTTCACGCTTCATGACGTTGCGACCACCGCCGTGGCGGATGGTGACGGCTGGCGGCTCGCCGGCCACAAGGCCGTGGTTTTCCACGGCGCCGCCGCCGACCGCTTCGTGGTCTCGGCACGGACCGCCGGCGACAGCCGCGATCGGAGCGGCATCTCCTTGTTCCTGGTCGATCGGGATACGCCGGGCCTGGCCATCCGCGCCTACCGGACGGTCGATGGGCTGCGCGCGGCCGAGGTTACTCTCGACGAGGTGACACTCGGCTCGGATGCCCTGATCGGGGCGCCCGGCGTCGCGATCGACGCCATCGAGCCGGTCATCGACCGGGCCACAGCCGCGGTCTCGGCCGAAGCCGTCGGGATCATGGACGCGCTTTACGCCCAAACCCTGGACTATCTCAAGACCCGCCAGCAGTTCGGAGTTCCGATCGGCAAGTTCCAGGCGCTCCAGCATCGCGCGGTCGATATGTTCATGGCTTGCGAGGAAACCCGCTCGATGGTCTACATGGCCACACTCAAGCTCGACGCCCCGGCCGTCGAGCGTGCCCGCGCGGTCTCCGCCGCCAAGGTCCAGGTCGGCCAAGCCGGGCGCCTGGTCGGCCAGGAGGCGGTGCAACTCCACGGCGGCATGGGCGTCACCGACGAGCTGATCGTCGGCCATTACTTCAAGCGCCTGACCATGATCGACACCCTGTTCGGCAACGCCGACCATCATCTTCGCCGCTTCGCCGAAAACGATTCGGCCAACGGTTGATCGAACTCCTCCCCTCAGACCCATCAATGGTATAGGCACTCATGAGCGACAAAGGCGACATGTTTGATCTTTCGGGCAAGGTGGCCTTGGTCACCGGCTCGAGTCGGGGCATCGGCAAGGCGATCGTCGAGGCGATGGCGACCCAGGGGGCCAAGGTCGTGGTCTCCAGCCGCAAGGCCGACGCCTGCCAGGAGGTCGCCGAAGGGATCGTCGCCGCGGGTGGCGAGGCGATCGCGGTGCCGTGCAACATCTCACATCACGACCAACTCCAGGCCCTGGTCGACGCGACCGTCGCGGCCTATGGCGGAATCGACGTCCTGGTCTGCAACGCGGCGGTCAATCCCTATTACGGCCCGCTCAGCGAGGTCCCCGAAAGCGCCTACGACAAGATCATGGACACCAACGTCAAGAGCAATCTTTGGCTGTGCAACATGGTCATCCCCGGCATGGCCGAGCGCGGCGGCGGCGCGGTGATCATCGTCTCCTCGGTGGCGGCGTTCAAGGGCAGCGCGATCCTCGGCACCTACGGCCTGTCCAAGGCCGCCGACGTGGCCCTGGCCCGCAATCTGGCGGTCGAGTGGGGACACAAGAACGTCCGGGTCAACTGCCTCAATCCGTCGATCATCCGCACCGATTTCGCCCGCGCGCTGTGGGAGAATCCGGAGATTTACGCGCGCGCGGTCGAAACCTATGCCCTGGGCCGCATCGGCGAGCCGGAGGAGGTGGCCGGGGTCGCGGTGATGCTCGCCGCCAAGGCCGGCAGTTTCATCACCGGCCAGGCGATCGTGGTCGACGGCGGCTCGACCATTTTCGCTGGCTAGCGAGGCGCGCCATGACCGGGGCCGAGGCCGGACGGGGCGAGGAATTCCACGACGATCTGCGCCGCGCGCCCGAGGCCGGGCAGGGGGCACTGGGCGCGCCCGTGCCGGATTGCCGACGGCGTTGGTCCGGGAACTGAGCACCGTCGATCCGGTCAAATCGACCCGGGCGGTCGCCGAGACCATGGCCGTGATCGCGGCCACGATCGCGGTGGCGTTGATCTGGTGGCATCCCGTGACGGTCGCCGCGGCCGTGATCTTGATCGGCACCCGCCAGCAGGCGCTGTTCGTGCTGGCTCATGACGCCGCCCATTACCGCATGCAGGACAATCGGAGACTCAATGATCTGGTCGGGCGCGTCTGTGGCACCCTGGGCGGTATTTCGATGTGTACCTACCGGGTCATCCACCGCCTTCATCACAATCATCTATACGGACCCCAGGACCCCGACATCGCCCTTCACGGCGGCTATCCGCGCGGCACCGGCTACCTGCCCGCCAAGCTCGCCAAGGACCTATGCGGGCTCACGGCCTGGAAGACCTATGCCTATTTCTTCGGCGCCCCCGCGCTCAACACCGACACCGAGTCCGCGCCGCGCCCGCTCGACGATACCGCGCCCGGCCTGCGCCGCGCCGCCCGGCGCGACCGTTGGTGGGTCGCCGGGTTCCATGCCGCCGCCCCGGTGGCGGCGTTCGGCTTGGGCTGGGGAGTCGAGTATCTGGTGCTGTGGGTCCTGCCGCTCCTCACCGTGCTGCAGGCGGTGCTGCGCCTGCGCGCGATTTGCGAGCATGGCGCGGTCGGCGATTTATCTTCGCCGTTGACCGCGGCGCGGACCAACCTCGCACCGGGCTGGTTGCGCTGGCTGATGTTCCCGCACCACGTCAATTATCATATCGAGCACCACATGTATCCGGCGGTGCCCCATTACAATCTGCCCGCCAGTCATCGGGCGATGGCCGCCCACGGCTTGCTCGATGGCGCCGAGGTGGTGCCGATCACGGACACCTTCGGGCGCATTTTCGCCGCTCCCCGACCCCGAATCGCTATCGCCGGCTGACGCCCACGGCGCCACCGCCGGGACGGAGCAGCCGATATCGGGTGCGCGTCCAGCCGGGGCGTGTTATGACCCGGCAAATCAACCAAGCCACACAAGGGGGGCAAGAAGTTGTCGCAAAGCACACATCCGGAAACCATCGTCCTGCACGCCGGACACCGTAAGGACAGCGCCACCAACGCCGTGGCCGTGCCGATCTACCAGACCACGTCCTACCAGTTCGACAGCACCGAGCATGCCGCGAACCTGTTCGCGCTCAAGGAGCTGGGCAACATATACAGCCGGATCATGAATCCGACTTGCGCCGTGCTCGAAGAGCGACTGGCGGCGCTGGAGGGCGGCGTCGCCGCGCTCGCGGTCTCGTCGGGGCAGTCGGCGTCGATGATGGCGATCCACAACATCGCCAAGACCGGCGACAACATCGTCAGCTCCACGGATCTCTATGGCGGCACCTGGAATCTGTTTGCCAACACCCTGACGACCATGGGCATCGAGACCCGGTTTGTCGATCCGGCCGATCCGGAAGCGTTCCGCGCCGCGTCCGACGACAAGACCCGCGCCTATTACGCCGAGACCTTGCCGAACCCGAAGCTGGAAGTGTTTCCGATCAAGGAGGTCGCCGACATCGGCCGTGACCTTGGCATCCCGCTGATCATGGACAACACGGCCGCTCACGGCCTGTGCCGGCCGCTGGACCATGGCGCGGCGATCATCGCCTCGTCCTGCACCAAGTATATCGGTGGCCACGGCAATTCGATCGGCGGCATCATCGTCGACGGCGGGAACTTCGATTGGGAAGCCCATGCGGATCGCTTTCCGGGTCTCAATCAGCCCGATCCCAGTTATCACGGCGCGGTCTGGACAGAGGCGGTCAAGCCGCTCGGGCCGATCGCCTATATTATCAAGGCACGGGTGACTCTGCTGCGCGACTGTGGCCAGGCGATGAGCCCGTTCAACGCCTTTCTATTCATCAACGGGTTGGAGACGCTGCCATTGCGCATTGCCCGCCATTGCGAGAACACGAGCGCGGTCGCCGATCACCTGAACGGCCATGCCAAGGTCTCGCGGGTGATTCACCCGAAGTTCATGGACGGCGAGGCGCGCCGGCGCGCCGACTATTATCTGACGGGCGGCTATGGCGGTCTGGTCGGTTTCGAACTCAGCGGCGGCCTGGACGCCGGGCGGCGGTTCATCGATGGGCTGGAGATGTTCTATCACTTGGCCAATATCGGCGATTCGCGGAGCCTCGCGATTCATCCGGCGAGCACGACCCACTCCCAGTTGTCGCCCGAGGAGCAGCAAGCGACCGGGGTCACGGAGGGCTATGTCCGCCTTTCGGTCGGGATCGAGCATCTCGACGATATCATCGCCGACCTCGATCAGGCGCTGGCCGGCGTATAGTCCGGCCGCCGGATTACATGCTCAGCCGGGCGGCGAAGCGCAGCCTGACATAATCCAAGGTCCAGCACCCTTCCTCGCCGCGCAGGCGGGGGCGGAGCCGGTCCTCGATCTCGGCCTTGACGGCGACGCGCTGGGTCTCGGGAACCAGGGCCAGGAAGGTCCCGGCGAAGGTGTCGAGCCAATCGGTGAGCGGTCCCGGGATCGGAGTCGGACGCGCGAACAGACGGATGTCCGCGACCACGAATCCGTGGCGCTCCAGGCGCGCGCGATAGTCGTCGAGGGTCGGGAAGTACCACGGCATGTGTGGATCGATGTCGTGGCCGCGGGCACCGAATACGGCCCGGCAAGCCGCGACGATCGAGGCGACGTTGTCGCCGGCGCCCATTTCGGCCACGAAACGCCCGCCCGGCACCAGCGCCCGCGCGACCCCGGCGATGGCGGCGTCGGGATGGCGCATCCAGTGCAGCGCGGCGTTGCTCATCACCGCGTCGAAATCCCGGGCGAAGTCGAGGTGCTCGCCGTTCATGACCCGGGCGTCGAGTCCGCGGGCACAGGCTGCGGTGATCATGTCGGGACTCGCGTCCACGCCGATGACGCGGGCGCCGGCGCCGACCAGCTTTTCGGTCAGCGCGCCGTCCCCGCATCCCAAATCCAATATCCGTTCGCCGGGCCGGGGATCGAGCAGATCGACCAGGGATTCGGCCATTTCGGCGACGAAGCGGGCGGTGCGCGCATAACGCTCGGCGCGCCAATGATCGGTCCCGGTCATGGCCGCACGATAGGCGGCCCCGGTCCCATCGGCAAGCGTGCCCGCCTTGACGCGGCCGGTCGATCTGGCGATGGTGCGCGGCACTGATCGCCCTCTGAAGGCCGTCCCCGCCCATGAAGTTCACCGGAACCGAAACCTACGTCGCCACCGAGGACCTGATGGTCGCGGTCAACGCCGCCATCGCCCTGGAGCGGC
>CAJWQN010000092.1 GCA_913045505.1 uncultured Rhodospirillaceae bacterium
GAACGCCCGGGCCACGCTCCGCCTTCGCGACCGGGCGGGTGGGCTCGAGCCGTATCTCTGGGGGTTCGTGGACGGGGAACCGGTGGTCAACCGATGGCGCCGGCGTGACAAGGTGCCGGCCCAGACCGCCCTGTCCGAGCGCATCTCCAGGGACCTGAAGGAGCGCGGATTCAGATTTGTCGGCCCGACGATCGTCTACGCCTATTTGCAGTCGATCGGGATCGTCAACGACCACCTCACAACCTGCTTTCGCCACGCCCAGGTCGGCCATGAGCAATACGATGACAGGTAATACGGTGACGAATAATACGGGGACAGGAATAATACGGGGACAGTATACTTAACTATCAAGACCGCCATTCGGTCCACTTAGCTTAACAACAATAATTAAGTGTACTGTCCCCGTATTACTCCTGCAATAATTAAGTGTACTGTCCCCGTATTACCGCTAGCGCAATTACACCGTGTCCCCGTATTACCGAGTGTCGAGGGCCGCCTGGGCCGCCGCCAGCCGCGCGATCGGCACCCGATAGGGCGAGCACGAAACGTAGTCGAGACCGATCCGGTGGCAGAACCGCACCGACGCCGGGTCGCCGCCATGCTCGCCGCAGATGCCGAGCTTGATATCGGGGCGGGCTTCCCGGCCGCGCGCGACCGCCATGCGCACCAGTTCGCCGACCCCATCGACGTCGATGGTCACGAACGGATCATGCTCCAGCAGGCCCTGCTCCTGATAGGCGCTCAAGAATTGGGCCGAATCGTCCCGACTGATGCCGAAGGTGGTCTGGGTCAGATCGTTGGTGCCGAAGCTGAAGAAGTCGGCGTTTCCGGCCAGCTCGCCGGCGCGCAGACAAGCCCGCGGTAGCTCGATCATGGTCCCGATCAGATAGTGGAGCTCGGCGCCGGATTCCTGTTCGACCGCAGCCGCGACCGCCTCGATTCGCGCCTTGAGAAGCGCCAGTTCGCGGCCGGTGGCGGCCAGTGGGATCATTATTTCGGGTTCCACAGTGGCGCCGTTGCCGCCGAGGGCGACCACCGCCTCGAAAATCGCCCGCGCCTGCATGTCGTAAATTTCCGGGTGGGTCACGCCCAGGCGACAGCCCCGGTGGCCGAGCATGGGATTGAGTTCACGGAGCCGGCTGGCCCGTTGGCGCACGGCCGCGACGGTAGTCCCGCTGGCCTCGGCCAGTTCGGCGAACTCGGGCTCGGTCTTGGGCAGGAATTCGTGCAACGGCGGGTCGAGCAGGCGAATGGTTACCGGCAGCCCGGCCATGATCTCGAACAAGGCGACGAAATCCTGGCGCTGCATCGGCAGAATCCGATGGAGCGGGGCGCGGCGGGCGTCCTCGTCATCGGCCATGATCATTTCGCGAATGGCGATGATCCGCTCAGTGTCGAAAAACATGTGCTCCGTCCGGCACAGGCCGATCCCCTCGGCGCCGAAGCCGCGCGCGGTCCGGGCGTCGGCCGGGGTCTCGGCATTGGCCCGCACCTCGAGGACGCGGGCCGCGTCGACCCAGCCCATCAGAATCTCGTAATCGGCGCCCAGTTCCGGCTGAATGGTCGGGACCCGGCCCAGCATGACCTCGCCCGTGGACCCGTCGATGGTGACCACATCGCCGGCCTTGACGGTGGTGCCGGCGGCCGACAGGGTGCCCGCGGCATAGTCGATCCGAACGTCGCCGGCGCCACTGACGCAGGGCCGGCCCATGCCGCGGGCGACCACCGCGGCGTGGCTGGTCATGCCGCCCCGGCAAGTCAGGATCCCGCGCGCCGCGTGCATGCCGTGGATATCCTCCGGGCTGGTCTCGATCCGGGCCAGGATCACGGCGTCCCCGTTATGGGCGCGGGCCTCGGCCTCGTCGGAATCGAACACCAACAGTCCCGACGCCGCGCCCGGCGAGGCCGCGAGCCCGCGCGCCAGCACCACCCGATCCGTGTCCGGATCGAGCGAGGGATGCAGCAACTGCTCGAGCGAGGCCGGGTCGATGCGTCGGATCGCCTCTTCGCGGTCGATTACGCCTTCCCGCGCCATGGTGACCGCGATTTTCAGCGCCGCCACGCCGGTGCGCTTGCCGGTCCGGGTTTGCAGCACCCACAGCTTGCCCTTCTGGACCGTGAACTCGATGTCCTGCATGTCGCGGTAATGGCCTTCGAGCGCCGCGAACACTTCGCCGAGCTGAGTGAAGACCTCGGGCATGGTCTCCTCCATGGCCGGAAGATCGACCCCGCTGGCCTGCTTGCCGGCAATGGTCAGGGGCTGCGGCGTGCGGATGCCGGCGACCACGTCCTCACCCTGGGCGTTGACCAGATACTCGCCAAAGACCTCTTTTTCGCCGGTCGCCGGATTGCGCGTGAAGGCGACCCCGGTCGCGCAATCGTCGCCCATATTGCCGAACACCATGGTCTGGACATTGACCGCGGTCCCCCAGCCGGCCGGGATGTCGTGAAGCCGGCGGTAGGTGATCGCGCGCTGGTTCATCCAGCTTCCGAACACCGCGCCGATGGCGCCCCAAAGCTGAGCCTCGGGGTCCTGTGGAAATGGCTGGCCAAGCCGGCGCTCGATCATTTCGCCGAACTGTCCGATCAGCGCGCGCCAGTCGTCGGCGTCGAGTTCGGTATCGAGAACCTGGCCGTGGTCGTCCTTGTAGGTCTCCAGCAAGGACTCGAAATGGTGATGACCTATATCCAAGACGACATCGCCGTACATCTGGATGAATCGACGATAACTGTCATAGGCGAAGCGGGGATCGCCGCTGTTCCGCGCCAGGCCTTCGACGGTCAGGTCGTTGAGGCCAAGATTGAGTACCGTGTCCATCATGCCCGGCATCGAAGCGCGCGCGCCCGAGCGCACCGACACCAACAAAGGATTGTCGGGATCGCCGAACTTGGCCCCGACATGACCCTCGATCTCGGCTAGCGCCGTCCGAACCTGGGCGGCCAGGTTGTCGGGATACGTCCGTTCGTTGTCATAAAACGCGGTGCAGACTCCGGTGGTAAGGGTGAAACCGGGCGGAACCCGTAAACCAAGACTGCTCATCTCGGCCAAATTCGCGCCCTTGCCGCCGAGCAGATCGCGCATGTCCGCGCGCCCGTCGGCGGTGCCGGCGCCAAAGCCGTAGACCCACTTGGTCGTTGCCTGGGTCGTTGCCTGGGTCGTCGCCTGGCTCATTGCCCCCCTACCCTTCCATCAGCGAAAAATCGGCCACCGACGCCAGAGAATCGCGAATCTGGGACAGCAGGCGCAAGCGATTGTTTCTGAGATCCCGCTGCTCGCAGTTGACGGTGACCTTGTCGAAAAAGTCGTCCACCGGCGCCCGCAGACTGGCCAGCGCCGCCATCGCGCCGGTGAAATCCTCTTCGCCCAGCGCCAGGTCGATGGCCAAAGCGGCCTCGGCCAGCCGGCGGTGCATCGCCTGCTCTTCCGCCTCGATCAGCAGCGCCGGATCGGGTTTGCCGCCGTAAGACACTCGATCCTTTTTCTCCTCGATGCCGACGATATTGGCCGCCCGCCGGTAAGCGGCCAGGAGATTGTCGCCGTCATCCGAATCGACCAGCCGACCCAGGGCTTTGGCACGCCTGACCAGGCGCATCAAGTCATCCTCGTCCGCCACCGCGAAGGCGGCGCTGACCACATCGTGACGCAATCCACCCTGGCGCAAATGCACCTTCAGTCGATCGCCAAGAAATGTCAGCAGAGTCGAGACGACATCGTGAACATGCACGACGTTTTCGTGGATCCGCTCGCGCGCCACCGCCCGATCGCCACCCATCTCGAGATCGCCGACATGAGGAAATTGCTCATACAATGGATAGGCCAGATAGAATATCTTGCGGAGCGGTATCCGGATTTCGTTCTCGAGAATCAGGCGGATCACCCCGAGCGCCGCGCGGCGCAGCGCGAACGGGTCCTTCGATCCGGTCGGGGTCTCGTCGATGGCGAAGAACCCGACCAGGGTATCGATCTTGTCGGCCAGCGCGACCGACACCGAGACCGGCCCGCGTGGACAAGTGTCGTCCGGCCCCCGGGGCGCGTAATGCTCCGCGATCGCGGCGGCGACCGGTTCCGCCTCGCCGTCATGACGCGCGTAGTAGCGGCCCATGACACCCTGGAGTTCGGGAAACTCGCCGACCATGCCGGTGACCAGATCGGCCTTGCACAACGCCGCCGCCCGGTAGACGTGGTCGAGATCGGCGTCCGCCACGTAGGCGGCGATTTCCGCACCCAACTCCTGCATTCGGTAGACCTTGTCGGCGAGGCTGCCGAGCTTGGCATGAAAAATGATCCCACCGAGCCGGGCGCCACGCTCGGCGAGCGGTGTCTTGCGGTCCTCGTCCCAAAAGAACTTGGCGTCGTGGAGCCGGGCGCGCAGCACCCGCTCGTTGCCGGCGACGATCGCGGCGCCGCCGTCCGGAGCGGTGATGTTGGCGATCATGATGAAGCGCGGCGCCAGCGCGCCATTTGCGTCGGACAGCGAGAAATATTTCTGGTGGCCGCGCATCGACGTTTTCAGAACTTCGCTCGGGACCGTCATGAACGTCTCGTCGATCGCGCCGATCAGCGGCACCGGCCATTCGACCAAACCGACATTCTCCTCCAGCAGCGCCGCATCGTCCGCATAGGCGAGCCCTTCCGCCTCGGCAAGGGCGGCGGCGCCTTCGACAATCAGCCGACGCCGCTCCTCGGGGTCCAGAATTACGAATGCCGCGCGGAGCTTGTCCCGGTAATCGGCGAAATCCGTAACCGCTATCGGCGCCGGCGCCATAAATCGGTGACCCCGAGTGACATTGTCGAACTTCAGCCACCGCTGGGCCTCTCCGGTGGTCGAGGCGAGCCCGAACTTGCCGGCCAGAGGCGCGCCGTCGAACAGCCCGAGCAGGCCCCGGATCGGGCGCACCCAACTAAACGCCGTATTCGCCCACCGCATCGATTTGGACCAGGTAAAGCCTTCGATCATGGTCGGAATAGCTTCGGCCAGCACCTCGGCGGTCGCCCGGCCCTTGCGCGTGATCACGGCGAAATAGAATTCGCCCTTGCCGGTTTCGCGGATCTCGAGCTGATCGCGAGCCAGCCCGACCGAGCCCAGAAACCCCTCGACCGCCTTGTCGGGCGCGCCGAGGCGCGGCCCGCGCCGCTCGATCGTGGCATCGGGCTGGCGCGCCGGCAAACTGTCGATGACCCCGACCAACCGGCACGGGGTCACGAACGTCCGGATATTGTCGACATCCACTTCCTGGGCGAAACCGCAGTCGGTGTGGGCCAGCAAGAGCATGTCCTCCGCCAGCCGCTCCGCGGCGGCGGCCTGCATCATGGCCGGGATTTCCTCGCACAGCAGTTCCAGCAACAGCTCGGGCACGTTATTCGGCCTCGCTGGAATCAACCGCCACCCAAGCTTCGCAGCAGCGCTTGGCGAGGGCACGGACACGGGCGATATAGGCGGCGCGCTCGGTGACGCTGATCACGCCGCGGGCATCGAGCAGATTGAACAGATGGCTGGCCGCGATGCACTGGTCGTAAGCCGGGAGCGGCAGGTTCTCGGCCAACATGGCGTCGCATTCGCGCTCGGCGTCGGCGAAATGGCGGAGCAGCATTTCGACGTCGGCATGGTCGAAATTGTGACGCGAATACTGGCGTTCGGCCTCCAGGAACACCGCGCCGTAGCTGACACCGGCACCGTTCCAATCGAGGTCGAATACGTTGTCGACCCCCTGGACGTACATCGCCAGGCGTTCCAACCCATAGGTCAGCTCGCCCGAGACCGGCGCGCAGTCGATGCCGCCGACCTGCTGGAAATAGGTGAATTGGGAGATTTCCATGCCGTCGCACCAGACCTCCCAGCCCAGGCCCCAGGCGCCCAGCGTCGGGCTTTCCCAGTCGTCCTCGACGAACCGAATGTCGTGAAGCCGGGGATCGATGCCGAGCCGGATCAGGCTTTTCAGATAGAGGTCCTGGATATCGTCGGGCGATGGCTTGAGGATGACCTGGAACTGGTAGTAGTGCTGGAGGCGGTTCGGATTCTCGCCGAAGCGGCCGTCGGTCGGGCGCCGCGACGGCTGCACGTAGGCCGCCTTCCACGGCCGCTTGCCCAGGCTTCGTAGCAGGGTCGCCGGATGAAAGGTGCCGGCCCCGACCATCATGTCGTAGGGCTGAAGCAGCACGCAGCCCTGCTCGGTCCAGTAAGTCTGCAGCAACAAAATGAGGGACTGGAAGCTGGGCGCGCGCCCGTCTCGACCGGCCATGACGCGGTCACGCTCTTGGTTGATCAGCCGGGATAGGGGCAGTCGTCGCGGCCGCAGGACCGGGCGCCGAGCGAGCTGACGTAAGTGCCGCAGACCGCGCACGCGATCATGTCCTCGGCATCGCCGGCCGCGGCCTCGGCCGGGGCCGGATTGGACACCCGGCGCGCCGGCTTGCGGGCCTGCGCCTTGCGTTTGCGATCGAGCCGGCCGACCATCTTGAAGCCGTACCAGACCACCAGCACGACCGCGATGGTGAACAGCAGCTTTGACAGGCTGAATCCGAACATGGCCCTCTATTAAGTACGCTGGGACGGCGCGGTCAAGTGCCCACCCGAGCCGCGATCAGAATCCATAGCGCGCCCACAAGGCACGCGCCTCGACCGCATCCAGGAGACCGGCGATCAAATCTCCGCTGTCGGCGCCGGCGAGGCCGCCGAGACCCAGGCCAAGCCCCAGACGCTGGCGAAACCAACGCCTGGGCGGCGCCACCGGCCGTAACCGGACCTTGTCGCCGAACCGCTCGCGCAGGATGGTGCGCATGTCGCCGAGGCCATCGATCAGGCCCAACGCGCGGGCTTGACCGCCGGTCCAGATCTCGCCCTCGAACAGGGCCGCGTCGTCGCCCTTGAGCCGCTTGCCGCGGCGGTCGCGCACATGATCCTTGAACGCCTCGTGAATGTCCTTCTGGATGATCGACAGGCGCTGGACCTCGTCCGCGTCCTCGGGCCGGAACGGGTCCAGGATCGCCTTGTAGCGGCCCTGGGTGTGGAGCCGTCGCTCGACACCGAGCTTTTTGATCGCGTCCGCGAACCCGAAGCCGGCGGAGACCACGCCGATCGAGCCCACGATCGAACTGCGATCCGCGAAAATCTCGTCGGCGGCGCAGGCCAGCCAGTAGCCGCCCGACGCCGCCACGTCCTCGATGAACGCGAACACGGGGAGGTCGTTTTCCCGGGCCAGCACCCGCACCCGCCTGGCGATCAGGGCCGACTGAACCGGAGAGCCGCCGGGCGAATTGATCGCCAGCGCGACCGCGCGAACGCCGCGCATTGCGAAAGCGTGCTCGATCGAGGTCGCCAACGCCGGCAGGCTCAAAGCGCCGCGAAACGGCCGCCCCGCGGGCGAGATGACCCCCGCCATTCTGAGCACCGAAACCACCGGCCGCGCGCGCCGAAACGGCCAAATATTGGGCATCATTGGACGATCTCCCGGCCGAAACCATAGAGCGGCGTCCCGATTGGGTCCAGCCCGGCGCCGCGCCTAGAAATCGAACGTCGCGCCATCGCGGAGGATGTCTTGCGCCGCGTCCGTATAATCGCCGTCCGATTGGTGAAGACTCAGTCCCGGCGCCAACCGCAGGGGACCGCGCAGGCCGGCGCGCGCGCGCACCAGGACCCGTTTGGCCGAGGCGCCCGCGCGGGGCCACAGGGGCACCACCACCATGTCCCCGGCCCGCGGATGCAAAACGCCCAGCAGCTCGGCAAGCCGGTCGGCGCGGTGAATGAACGTGATGGTGCCTTTGGGACGGACCCGCGCAAGTGCCAAAGCCACCCAATCGCCGAGTTTGCCAGAGACTTCCACGACCGCCGCGTCGTCACGCGCCGAATCCGTCGACCGCTCACGGGGAAGGTAGGGCGGATTGGCCATCACATGGTCGAAGCCGGTGGCGAGCGCGGCCGGCGGCGCGATCACATCGCCGACGACGACACTCACACGCTCGGAAACCGCGTTCGAAACCATGTTCCGGGCCGCGATGGCGGCAAGTTCGGGTTGCACCTCCAGGCCGGTGATTCGCACTCCGGCGATCCGCGACGCCAGGCACAGGGCCGCGGCCCCGACCCCCATACCGAGATCGAGAACATGCTCGCCGGCGCCCGCCGCCACCGCCGCGGCAAGCAGCACCGGATCGATCGCGGCCCGATAGCCGCGCCGGGGCTGGTACAGGCGCACGCGCCCGCCCAGCAGTCGATCCTCGGACAGGTCGGACGCCGGGCCCGGCTCGGCCCCGCGCCCCCGCGACCCTCCGATCGGGATGTCAGTCCTCGAAATAGTCCTCGCCCGCCTCTCGCATCAAACGCCGCGCCGCCGCCAAATCCTCATCGGCGACGACGATCCGGCGCGGAATCGCTCCGATCGAGCCCTCGACGATGCTCGAATGGGTATCCAACACCAAGGTCTCGATCGCACTGTCGGCCAGCAACGCCACGAGCCACGAGATCTTGACCGGATCGTTGGTACGGATCAGTTCTCTCATGGCGCCATCGGCTGATAGGTCGTCCCCGAAGCTGATCGTCGCCGCGAAGCAGCCATCGCCCGGCGCTTGACCGTCCGCTCCGACGGCTTCTATGCTCCGTGGTCAGGGCAGGTGCGTCAAGCAGGGCGATCAGAGGCGCGCCCGCCAAATCGCGAGGTTGCAAGGGAGGAACGCCATCGTGGCGGTTGCCGCAAGCGTCGCGGACGAGCGGCTTCGATCGACTCGGGCGAGCCTGGACACACTTCAAGCGCTGGTCGGGAACGATCTTTCGGCCGTCAATCGGGTGATCGTGGACCGCATGCAAAGTCCGGTCGCGCTGATTCCCCAACTGGCCGGTCACATCGTGTCCTCGGGCGGCAAGCGGCTGCGGCCGATGCTGACCCTGATTTCGGCCCGGCTTTGCGGATATTCCGGCACCCGGCATATTCCGCTCGCCGCCTGCGTCGAGTTCATACACACCGCGACCCTCTTGCATGACGACGTGGTCGATGCCAGCGTGCTCCGGCGCGGTTCCGACACCGCCAATGCTTTGTGGGGCAACGAGGCCAGCGTGCTGGTCGGCGATTTTCTGTTCAGCCGCGCGTTCCAAGTCATGGTCGAGGACGGCTCGCTGGAGGTCCTGGCCATTCTGTCGAACGCCTCGGCGGTGATCGCCGAAGGCGAGGTCATGCAACTGGTGACCTCCAACGACACCGAGACCAACGAGGCCGACTATCTGGCGGTGGTCACCGCGAAAACCGCCAAGTTGTTTTCCGCCGCCTGCCAGATCGGCGCCGTGGTCGCCGACCGGCCCGATGCGGACGCCATGGCGCTGGCCGAATACGGCCTCAATTTTGGCATCAGTTTTCAGTTGGTCGACGATGCGCTCGACTATTCGGCCGCCCAGGCAACCCTGGGCAAGACCGTGGGCGACGACTTCCGCGAAGGCAAACTGACTTTGCCGGTGGTGTTCGCCTATGCCCGCGGCGACGCCGAGGAACGCAAGTTCTGGCGCCGCACCCTGGAACGGGGCGAGCAGACCGAATCCGATCTCGAAACCGCGATCGGACTCATGGCCAAGCATAACGCCCTCGCCGACACCATCGCCCGTGCCCGCCAATATGGCGATGCCGCGCACGCGTCCCTTGCCCGGTTCGCCGACAGCGCGGAGAAACGGGCGCTGCACGAAGCGATCGCCTTTTGCATCGAGCGCGCCTACTGACCAATTGTTGCCGGCCGACCGCGGCCCGCCTGAGTCCCGGAAGGAACAAAACAACATGCAAGTCGGAATGGCGGCGATCTTTCAAAATCCGGACCGCAAACGGCCTGATCTGGAGGTCTATCAAAACGATCTCCGGCTCGCGGATTTGGCCGAACCCCTGGGCTTCGATTCGGTGTGGACGGTCGAGCACCACTTCACCGACTACACCATGTGTCCGGACCCGATTCAGTTTCTGACCTGGATGGCGGCGCG
>CAJWQN010000093.1 GCA_913045505.1 uncultured Rhodospirillaceae bacterium
TTGCCCGGCATGTTCAAATCCAGCAGCACCAGATCGGGTGTCGGCGCTTGGCCCGGGCCGGCATAACCTTCGCGGCGGTTGAGATAATCCAGCAATTCCTCGCCGTTCCCGACATGGCGAAGATCATGATTGATTCCCGCCGCGCCGAGCGCGTCGCGAACCATCAGCACGTCGTCGTCGTCGTCCTCGGCGAGCAAGACCAGGAATCGGCGCGTCGGCGCGGCCATCACGGCTCGGGCCTGGCTTCCGGCCGCTCCGACCGCGGCTGAGCGACCGGGATCGTGATCACGAAGGTGCTGCCGGCTCCGACCTCGCTGGTGGCGCTCAAATCGCCGCCGTGACGGATGGCGATCTTGCGACAAATCGCCAAGCCCATACCGGTGCCCTCGTAACTGCCTTTGCCATGGAGCCTGCGAAACGGCTGAAAGATCCGTTCGACGAACTGCTCCTTGAAGCCGATTCCGTTGTCCGCGACCGAGAGCGCGACCGTCCCATCGCCAATGTCCGCGCATGAAACGACCACCCGCGGCGTCCGATCCGGAGGGTGGAACTTGAGCCCGTTGCCGATCAGGTTGAGCAGAAGCTGATGCATCTGGATGGGATCGGCATCGATCGTCGGCAAGGAGCCGCTTTCGACCTGGCCGTTCTCGCGGACAATGCGCTCCTCCAGATCCGAAACCGCGCCGGCGGCGATTTCGTTGAGGTCGCACGGCTCGAATGGCCGTGCCTGGCTGGTGATCCGGGCATAGCGGAGAAGGTCGCTGATCAGGCCCAACATCCTGCTCGAGGCGCCCTGCATGCGGTCGATATAGTCCCGGCCGCGTTCGTCGAGGGCGTCGGCATATTCCGCCCCGAGCCGGTCGCCGAACGCCACGACCTTGCGCAACGGCTCCTGAAGGTCGTGGCCGGCGATCATGGCGAATTGGTCGAGTTCGGAATTGGACCGTTCGAGCTCGGCGTTCTTGTCGTCCAGCTCCTTATAGAGCGCCCACATTGCTTGGTTGGTTTCGTCGAGCTGCTTCTGCAGATCTCGCGCTGATACCTCGGGGACCGGCGCTGGTTGGCCCTGTTTGTCGCCGTCCATCGATTATCCTCGGAGCCCGCGCCTGCCGCCGTCTGCGCCGCGCGCCGTCAGAATTCGCCTTCAATCCGGTCGCCGTTGGGATAGATCAGTACGCCCGGCCCCGAGCGCTTGCCATCCGCGAAATTGCCCTCGAATCGGCTGCCGTCCGCATAATGGAAGACACCGGGACCGTTTTGCAGGCCGTTGGCGAAACCGCCTTCGTAGCGATCGCCGTTGGCATAGGTGAAGACGCCCTGGCCATGCATTTTGTCGCTTTCGAACGCGCCTTCGTATTTGTTGCCGCTGGCGAAGGTATAGACGCCCTGGCCATGGCGGCGGCCGTCGGCGAACGCGCCTTCGTAACGATCGTCGTTGGCCAAGGTCAGGGTGCCGGTGCCGTGCCAGCGTCCGGCCGCGTAGTTGCCTTTATAGACGTGGCCGCTGGCGAAGGTGAACGTGCCGGACCCGTCCATCTCGCCGTCGTGGAACTTGCCCACGTAGCGGTCACCGCTGGCGAAGGTGAATTCGCCCTGGCCCTGGCGTTTGCCGTTGTCGAAGGTGCCGGTGTAGCTGTCGCCGTTGGTGAAGCGGAAGCTGCCTTGGCCGTGCATCTGGCCATCGGTGAAGTTGCCTTCATAACGGTCGCCGTTGACGAAGGTGAGGGTGCCGGCGCCTTGGCGCTTGCCGTCGGTGAACTGGCCCTCATAGCTGTCGCCGTTGGCGAAGGTCAGCCGGCCGTCGCCGTTCATCTTGCCTTCGGCGAATTCACCTTCGTAGACGTCGCCATTGGCATAGCTGAAGGTGCCCTGGCCATGCATGGTGCCGTTCTGGAGTTCGCCCTCGTACCGGCTGCCGCTGGCGAAATCGATGACCCCGCGCTTCAAGGTGGCCAGGCCGTCGTCGGTAATGGCGGACTCGCCTTGCGCGTCCTGGGCGAAGGCGGTTTGGGAGGTCGCCGGGCCGACGACGCCGGCCGCGGCCAGGGCCGCCGCCACGGCCAGCCGGCGGTGGTGCTTCCAATTGGTCCAATAGATCAACAAACTCACCGTATCCTCCTTGATCAGAGACGCCACATCTTTACCCGCGGCGCGAACGTGAGGCCATGCCAGGCGCCCTTGATATCCGCGACCAAGCCGTCGTCCACCAGCCGGTCCTCGACATCGCGCGCGCTCCAGGCGGTGTAGGCGTCGTGAGCCACGGTCAGGACGACGGCCCCATAGTTGTCGCCCGGTGTCTGGATTAGCCGCAAGCCATGCTCCGCGGCCACACCCTCCGGGTCGGCCAGCGGGTCATGGAGGTCGACGGCGAACCCGAAGGATTCCAACTCGCGGACCACATCGACGCTCCCCGAATTGCGGATGTCGCGGACATTTTCCTTGAAAGTAACGCCCAGCACCAGCACCCGCTTCGGCAAATCGCTCCGGATCATCAGACGCGCCACTTCGGCGCCCACATACCGTCCCATGTTGTCGTTGATTCGTCGCCCGGCAAGGATCACCTCGGGCCGGTAGCCGGCGCGCTCGGCGATATAGGTCAGATAGTAGGGATCGACGCCGATGCAATGGCCGCCGACCAGGCCCGGACGGAAGCCGAGAAAGTTCCATTTGGTCGCGGCCGCTTCCAGGACCGCGCCGGTGTCGATGCCGAGGCGCTGGAAAATCATCGCCAGTTCGTTGACGAACGCGATGTTGAGGTCGCGCTGGGCGTTCTCGATCACCTTGGCGGCCTCGGCGGTTCGGATGTCCGGGGCCTCGTGGACCGGGCCGATGGCGCCGTAGAGTTTGGTCAGCGCCGAAAGCACCTCGGGTGTCTGTCCGGCCACGACCTTGGTGATCTGGCCGAGCTGGTGGTCGGCATCACCCGGATTGATCCGCTCGGGCGAATAGCCGAGGAAAAAATCCTCCCCGGCCCGAAGCCCGGACGCCTGCTCCAACACCGGGGCACAGACCTCTTCCACCGTGCCCGGGTAGACGGTCGATTCGAGCACCACCACCGCGCCCGGGCCGAGGGCGCCGCCGACCGTCCGGCAGGCATCCAAGACCAGCGACAAATCCGGCTGCTTTGCCGAATCGACCGGTGTCGGCACGGTGATCAGATAGGCGTCGGCGCCCGCCAAGGCGTCGGCCTCGCCGGTGAAGGCGACCTCGGCCCCATCCAGGGCCGTTTCCGACACCTCGCCCAAGCGATCGTGGTTCTGGCGAAGTTCGTGAATCCGGGCCTTGGACAATTCGAAGCCGATGACCCGCGCCGTCTCCGACAGCGCCACCGCCAGCGGCAAGCCGACATATCCAAGACCGACGACGGCCACAGTTTCGAGCTTCATTCGCGGTCCCGGACAGGGTTGGCCGGATCGCCGTCGGCGGCCGGCCGAGGTTGGCCTATGAGGCGAGGCCCGACTATTCTACTCATGCGGGGGGACGCCGTCCAAGTCGGTCGCGGGCGCAGGCCCCGTGCGATCCGGTCTAAGCCCGAAGGAGTGCCGCCGTGCCGATCAAGTCCCTGATTCGGACGATTCCCGATTATCCCAAGCCGGGGATCATGTTTCGCGACATCACCACGCTTCTCGCCGACCCCCGCGGCCTGCGCACCACGGTCAATGAACTGGTCAATCGCTACACCGGCCAGGCGATCGACAAGGTGGTCGCGATCGAGGCGCGCGGATTCATTCTCGGCGCGCCGATCGCCCATCAATTGGGCGTCGGATTCGTGCCTGTGCGCAAGCAGGGCAAGCTGCCGGGCGACACCATCGAGCATCACTACGACCTCGAATACGGCACCGACACGGTGGAGATTCATTCGGATGCGATCGGCGCGGGCGATTCGGTGCTGGTGGTCGATGACCTGATCGCAACCGGCGGCACGGCCGAGGCTTCGATCCATTTGGTCGAACGCTCCGGTGGCAAGGTGATCGAATGCTGCTTCATCGTCGATCTGCCCGACGTCGGTGGCCGTGCCCGGTTGGAACGGCTGGGTTACACCGTATTCGCGCTCTGTGCATTCGAAGGGGATTGAACCGCGCTCCGAAGTCAACCGGCGATTCGGGCTTCCACCTGCTCGCAGATGTAATGATAGAGGCAGGTGTGGATTTCCTGGATGCGCGGGGTCGCGCGGGACGGCACCGCGATCAGGATATCGCTCGCCGCGGCCAGGCGGCCGCCGCCGGCCCCGGTCAGGGCAATCGAGGTCATGGCCATGAGCCGCGCCTGTTTCAGTGCCTGGAAAACGTTCTCGGACTCGCCGCTGGTGCTGATCCCGAGGACCACGCCCCCGGCGTCGCCGAGCGCCGCGACCTCGCGCGCGAACGCGGCGGCAAAGGCGATGTCGTTGCTGACCGCGGTCAGCACCGCCGGATCGGTGCCGAGCGCGATCGCCTTGAGCGCCCGGCGCTCGATCGAATAGCACCCGACCAGCTCGCCGGCGATATGGCTGGCATCCGCCGCCGAGCCGCCATTGCCGCAGATCAGCAGCGGCTTGTCGTGGCCCAGGGCTGCCGTGATCACCGTGATCGCGGCCTCGACCGGCACCTCCAGATCGGCCTCGACGGTCTCACCCAGCAGCCGCGCCGCGTCAGCCAAATAGGCGTTCAGGGTCATGGCCGCTGTCTACGCTACCGGACCCGGGAAAACCAGCCCAGCCGCCACAGGCCGATCAGCCCCAGTGAGGTCACGAGTCCGTAGAGCAGGGCTTGGAAAACCAGGATCTGGGCCAGCGCTTCGGCCTGGCTCAAGCCGAACGGGGTCAGCACCGTAACCGCGACGAACTGGTAAATTCCGATATAGCCCGGTGTCGCGGGGACCGCGCTGGCCAGGGCCAGCGCCGCGATAAACACCACGGCTTGCCCGTATCCGATGTCCAGGCCCAGCGCCATCGCCAGCACCACCATGAGCGCGGCGTCGGTCATCCAGCCGAGCAGCGACAGTCCGACAAAGGCGGCCGCGCCGCCCGGCGAGCCGATCGCCCGGGAGCCGACGATGAAGTGTCCGAGGGCCGAACCCAGCCACTGGATCCAGCGGTCGCCGATCGGCAGCCGGGCGAGCGCCGCCATGGTCCAACGTTCGAATCGGGGCGCCTGATGCAGCGTCAGCAGGGCCACGGCGACCGCTCCCGCTAGGCTCGCGGCGGCGCCGGCCAGCCAGTCGGGCACGGCGGTCGCAAGCGGCACCGCCACCAATGCGATCGCGACCACCACGCCGGCATCGGCGGCGCGATCGACGGCCGTGGTGCCGAGCACGTAGCTCTTAGCCAATCCCAGCCGCTGGCCCAGTAGCAGCGAGCGCAGCAAGTCGCCGGCGCGTGCCGGCAGATAGGCATTGCCCATATAACCGAAGGCCGTGGCCCAGAATACCGAGCTCCAGGGCACACCGCGATCGGCACGGAGCAGCAGCCGCCAGCGGGTCGCTCGAAGCGAGAGGGACAGCAGCGCCGGGGCCACGGCGGCGGCCAAGACGTCGCCGCGCGCGCGCCCAATCACTGCCCCCAGTTCGGCCCAATCGGCGCCCCGAAACGCCACGTAAAGGAGGATCGCGGCCAGCACCACCGCGCCCAGGCGGAGCCAGCGGGTCGGGCTCATGGCGGGCGCACGTCATGGCCGCGGCGGCGAAAGCGGAGCGGCGACCAGGTGAAGGCGCGGGCAATGGACCACCAGCTTACCGCGCGGGCGTGCTGGAGCCGCCGGCGCTCGGCCCAGATCGGCCCGAGACCGGTGACGCCGTCCCGGAGCCCGCGCCAAATGGATGCCAGTCCGCCGTGGCGCAGCGCCGTCGCGGAAATGAACAGGGTCACCGCCAGGTGGGCCGGGATCATCGGCACCAGCAACGCCCCCGGCACGTTCTTGAAAAGGGTCCAGAGCCGGTTGCGAGCGCTGTGATAGAGGGTGAAGTCGCTGCGCGCGCCGGTCAGTCCGGAGCCCACATGGCGGACCACGGCGTCACGGACCTGGATGCAACGGGCACCGGTCAGACGCTGGCGGAAGGCGAGGTCGACATCCTCGCAATAGCAAAAGAACCGCTCGTCGAAGCCGCCGGCGGCTAGAAATTCCGTGGTTCGATACAGGGCCGCGGCGGCACAGGGCGCGAAGGTCTCGCCATCAGCCGGCAAATCTTCGATCGCGTGGCCATGATTGCCGCGCCAGGGGAAGCCGGCGGCGAAATAGGCGTCACCGCTGCCGTCCAGCCGGCTCGGATCGCCGTCATCGATCTGGGTCGAGCCGAACATGGTCACGTCCGGGAACCGCGCCGTCGCGGCGAGAAGAGCGCCGAGCCAACCGGGTTCGGGAAACGCATCCGGATTGAGCGTCGCCAGCCACTCGGTTTCCGCGCCGGCCGCGCCGCGATTGTTGGCGGCGGCGAAGCCTAAATTGGTGGCCAAGGACAAGACCCGGAATCGGGCATCGAGCCCCGCCAGCGCCTGGAGCGCGCCGTCCGTCGAGCCGTTGTCGGCGATCACCGCCTCGAAGTCGGCGAAACTCTGCTCAGCCAACGCGGCGGCGCAGCGCTCCAAATCGGCGCCGGCATTGTAGTTGACGACGATGACGCGGACCCGGGCGACCATCACCGGCTGGTCATCTGGCTCGGCAGATAGGTCGCGACTTCCGGGAACACCGCGATCAGGGCCACGGCCAGGCACAACACCAGAAAGAATGGCAGCGCCGCTCGCGCGACGTAGAAGATATTATGCCCGGTCAGACCTTGAAGGACGAACAGGTTGAAGCCGACCGGCGGCGTAATCTGCGACATCTCAACCACCAGCACGATATAAATGCCGAACCACAGGAGGTCGATCCCGGCCTCGCGCACCATCGGCAACACCACCGAGGTGGTCAGCACGATCACCGATATGCCGTCCAGAAAACACCCCAACACCACGAACAACACGGTCAACGCGCCAATCAGCGCATAGGGCGTGAGATTCATGGCGCCAATCCAGCCGGCGAGGGCGCGGGGCACGCCGGTAAAGCCCATCGCGACCGACAGGAACGCCGCCCCGGCCAGGATAAACGCGATCATGCACGAGGTCCGGGTTGCGCTCATCAAGCTGTCGATAAAGGTCTGCCGCGACAACGATCCGGTGAGGGCCGACAGAGCGAGCGCGCCGACAACGCCGAACGCGGCCGCTTCCGTGGGCGTCGCCACGCCGCCGTAAATCGACCCGAGCACGCCGACGATCAAAGCCAAGACCGGAACCAGGCGCCTGAGGCCGTAGAGCTTGTCGCGAAACGAGGCTTGGATATCGCTGGGCGGAGTCTTGCCCGGATTGAGCAGCGACCAGACCACGACCGTGGCGCTGAACAGGCCGAGCAGCATCAGGCCCGGCAGCACCCCGGCGATGAACAGGCGCGCGATCGAGATTTCCGCGGTCACGCCGTAGACGATCAGGATGATCGACGGCGGGATCAACAGGCCCAGGGTGCCCGAGCCGGCCAGCGTGCCGATGGTCATGCGTTCGTCGTAGCCGCGCCGCAACAATTCGGGAATCGACATCTTGCCGATCGTCGCCGCGGTCGCCGCCGAAGAGCCGGAGATCGCGGCGAACACGCCGCAGCCGAAGATGTTGACGTGCATCAGCCTTCCGGGAAGTCGGGTCAGCCACGGAGCCAGGCCGTGAAACATGTCTTCCGACAGCCGGCTGCGATAGAGAATCTCGGCCATCCATATGAACAGAGGCAGGGCGGTCAGCGCCCAGGACGTGCTCGATCCCCAACTCGTGGTCGCCAAAATCTTACCGGCCGGGGCGCCGGTGAAAGCGGCGATGCCGATCACGCCGACGCCGAACAGCGAAATCGCGACCCAGACACCGCTGCCCAGAAACAGCAGCAACGCCAGAATCAACACGATGCCGGCGGTCGCGGGTTCCATGGCGCCGGTTCAGTCCTCGGCCGCGCCATGGGCCGGCGCCCGGCCCCGCGCAACCTGCACCAACGCATCGATCAGCGACAGACACAGCACCCCAAGGCCAAGTGCCACGCCGATCTGGGGAATCCACAGCGGCGTCGGAATCAGGTTTTGGCCGACGTCGCCAAACAGATAGGACTCCCACACCATCTCGATCGCGAAGACGGTGAAATAGCCGGCCAGCAGCGCGGCGACACCGAGGCACCAGAACTCGACCCAGCGCCGTTGGCGGGCACCGAATCGCTGGAGCAGGATGGCGACCCGGATATGGCCGCCGGCGCGGAACGTGGAGGCGAGCGCCAGAAACGAAGAGGCCGCGAGGCAGAATCCGGCGAACTCATCGGCCGCCGGCAGCAACAGGCCGAGCAGCCGCCCGGCGACCTGGATCAGCACCAAAACCGCGATGCTCAACAGGAACCCGCCGGCCAGCCATCCGCAAGCCGACGCGACCAGGGCGAGCGCGCGCCGAATCACGGGCGGGGGACCGCCACTCTGGCTAACGGTCGCGATAGGCGGCGATCACGGCGGCGCCGTCGGGACCGGCGGATTCGACCCATTCCGCGATCATGGTCTGGCCGATGGCCTGCAACTCGGCCATGAACGCTTCCGCCGGTTCGGCGACGTTCATGCCGTTGTCGGCCAGCACCTGGGTCTTGGCGGCGGTTTCCTCGGCGCTCATCCGCCAGCCCCGTTCCTCGGCACTCTCGGCCGCCGCGAGCAACGCTGCCTGGACCGCTCCGTCGAGCCGCTGGAAGGCGCGCCTGTGCATGATCACCATGTCCTTCGGCACCATCGCCCGGGTCTGATACATGTGATCGACGAAGTCCCAAGCCTGGGTATCGACCGCGAACGAGGGCGAGGTGATCATCGCCGAGACCATGCCGGTCGAGAACGCCTGCGGCAATTCGGGCATCTGGACGGTGGTCGGCAGCGCGCCCATCAGTTCGGCGAGCCGGCCGGTCATGGCGTTGTAGACCCGGAACCGGACCCCTTCGAGATCGGCGATCGCGGTCAGCGGTGTCTTGGCGAACAGGGCCTGGGGGGGCCACGGCACGGCAAACAGCACCATCATGCCCTGCCGGTCCAGGCGCGCCTCGATCATTGGCCGTGACGCGGTCCAAAGCTTGCGCGCGGCGTCGTAATCGGCGGCCAGGAACGGCACCGAATCGACCTCGTACAAGGGGTCCTCATTGCCCAGCGCCGACATCAGCACCTCGCCGATCGGCACCTGTCCGGTTTGCACCGCGCGCTTGATCTCGGGCAGCTTGAACAGCGAGGCGGCGCTGTGAACGACGATCTCGAGCGCGCCATCGGTGGCCTGGGCGACGTCATCGGCGAACTGCTTGATGTTGACCGTGTGAAAATTGTTGTCGGCATAGGGTGTCGGCATGTCCCAGCGATCGCCGGCGCCGGCCGGCCCAGCCAACAGTCCCAGGACGGACACCGCCCCCAAGATATTCCTCATCGTTCACCTCCCGGGTCGATGGCGCGGCCCGACCGCGCGGCCCCGGGGCAACAGTATCGCCAAATCGGAAGCGCGAACAGCGCCCATGGTCTCTGGCGGCGGCCAGCGCCTGTGGTAGAGTCCCCCGACCCGCCCGACGAGGGCCGGGCGGACCACCTCATCAGGGGGGAGACAGGCGATGACCACGGCCACCACCGGCACGCGGAAGGACAAGGCGGCCAGCAATCCCGGGCTGCTGCCCGCGACGCATTCGCGCGAAATTCGCACCGAACCATGCGGTCACCAAACGTCCGCTCGACCCCTGATACCGGAATTAATCCGGAGATATCAATAACTTCGGCTAGGGCCTGTGGACAATTAGGGGATTCCCAAAACGGGTAAAAAGTGATTCAAGCTTCCTTTTGCAGGGAGCTCATCATGAACACGGCGCGTTTTGTCATCGCGG
>CAJWQN010000094.1 GCA_913045505.1 uncultured Rhodospirillaceae bacterium
TGCACGAGGCCACCACCCGGCCCGGCAAGGATTTGGTGCGCGACGCCCACGGCGTCGGCGAGGGCATGGCGCCCGAGAGCGCCGATGCCATGCTGCCCAAATTCTGGCGCGACCACGGCCTGCTGGTTGCCCGCGCCGGCGGCACCGCCGGCCTGTTTTCCGCGATCATCGGCGGCTGGATCGGCGGCCGCGCCCACGACGTGGTCCAGCCCGTCACCGGCAAGATCGGAACCTGAGGCGGCCCGCGGATGGGGAGTGGTCGCGATAGCGGGGTTTCGGTTACACTCGATGACCGGCCCGTTCCCGGAGGAGGAGAATTCATGACCGAAGGCACCGCACTGCGCGATCCGACCGCCGAGATCGGATCGGCCCTGCGCCAGCGATTGGCGCCGCCCGAAAGCCTCGATGGCCGGGTGATTGGGCTGTTGGATATCGGCAAGGAACGCAGCGACGAATTTCTCGACCACATCGAAGGTCTGCTCGGCGCGCGCGGCCTCACGGTCAAGCGCTATTCCAAGCCGTCGCCGACGACCCTGGCGGCGGATTACTGCGCGCCCGCGATCGCCACCGAATGCGACGTGGTCGTCGAAGGGCTGGCCGATTGAGGCTCCTGCACGTCGTGCAGTTTGCATGACATGGCGGATCTCGACCGGCGCGGCATCCCGGGGGTGATGGTCGCGACCGAGGAATTCCAGGACGCCACCCAGGCCCAATGCCGGGGGCTGGGATTCGAACCGGCGGTGATCTGGGTGCCCCATCCGATCCAGAACCGGAGCGTGGAGGAACTGGCGCGAATCGCGGCCGACGCGATCGAATCGATCGTGGCCGGGCTGACGACCGAGGCGGCCTGAGGATCGGGGGCGTCAGAGAAAGGCGTCCGTCCAGCGGGCGTAATCCTCGCGGCGGGTGATACGGCCCATCAGGTCCTTCTCCGCGATGTTGGCCAACTTCGCGGGCGGGGTGCCGTCGCGCAGCGCGGCCATGGTGTCCTGTATGGCCTGGACCGCGGCGGCGAAGGGATGGTGCCCCTGGAGACAGACGCGGACACCCCGGCTGGCCAGATAGGGGCGCTCGATCATTTCCGGATCGACGCCGCCGATGATCAGCGGCGGCGTGACCTCCCCGGCGATCGCGTCGAGATCGTCGCGGCTCCGGAGCCCGACCAGGAACAGGGCGTCGGCGCCCGCCGCCTGGTAAGCCTTGGCCCGGGCGACGGCATCGGCGATATCGGTGAGCCCGGGCGCGCTTGTCCGCCCGGCGATCACCAGGTTGGCATCCGCCCGTGCCTCGACGGCGGCGCGGATCTTGCCCACCCCCTCCTCGATCGAGGTCAAGCTCGGCTTGCCGGCGGCGCCGTGGGCGGTGGGCAGCGCGGTATCCTCGATCGACAGCCCGGCCACGCCCGCGTTCTCCAACTCTTCCACCGTTCGCATCACATTGAGCGCGTTGCCGTAGCCGTGGTCGGCGTCGACCAGCAGGGGCAGGTTCGCGGCCCGGCCGATGCGATGGGCCTGGTCGGCGAATTCGGTGAGGGTGAGGACGATCAGGTCGGGCGCGCCGAGCACGGCCATGGACGCCACCGACCCGGCCAGCATGCCGATTTCGAAGCCCAGGTCCTCGGCGATGCGGGCCGAGACCGGGTCGAACACCGACGCCGGATGGACGCAGTCCTTCCCCGACAAGACCGCGCGGAAGCGCTGTCTGCGATCGGTCCAGCGTGACATTATCGGTTTCTTTCCGGTCGGCGGCTCAGGCGACCTTGTCTTCGACGATCCAGGGGTTGTCCTCGGCGCGGCCGGCGATGGTGGTCCGGTGCATGACGCGGGCGTACCTCGACCCATCCCATGCGCGGCCGCGATGGAGCACCATGCGGTTGTCCCACATCACCAGGTCGTGCTGGCGCCATCGGTGCCGGTAGACCAGTTCGGGCCGGGTCGCCTCGGCCAGCAACTCGGCGAGCAGGGCACGGCCGTCCGCGACCGGCCGGCCCAGGATATGAGAGGCGTGGCGGCCGATATACAGCGCCTTGCGGCCGGTCTCGGGGTGGATACGGACCAAGGGATGGTGGACCGGCGGCACCGCGGCCACTTCTTCCTCCGACATCAAATCGACGCTGATCTTGCCTTGCGAGTAGAGAAAGCTGTGCTCGGCGGTGCGGCGCTCCAGTTCCGCTTGGCGGTCGGCGGGCAGAGCGTCCCAGGCCGCGCGCATATCGGTGAATTCGGTCCCTCCGCCCTCCGGCGGCACCTCTCGGCCCGACAGGATCGAGGCCATCGCCGGGACCGATTTGAAGGAGCTGTCGGAATGCCAGTTCTGGTTGCCGGACAGGAACTTGTCCCGGTCACCGCCGGCCACGGCCAGGGTGCCGTCGGCTTCCACATTGGACAGATTGGCGATTTCCGGCGGGCCGCCCAGGCCGTCGGTGACGTTGCGCTCCAGCACCCCGAAGCGGCGGCTGAACGCGATCTGCTGGGCGTCGCCGATATTCTGGTCGTGGAACACCAACACGGGATGCTCGTGAAAGGCAGCGAGCACCGTATCGAAGGTCTCGTCATCGGTCCCCCGGCGCAAATCTAGACCGCCGATCTCGGCCACGAAATCGGGTTGAAGCCTGGTGACTGAAACTGACATGCTCGCTTGTCCTCCGGTTGCGTCGTTCGGGCCGATCTTCATGCCATCGGCATTGTGACAGATTCTTCACCCCGCCACCAACTCCGCTGGGGTATGCTCGGCCACGCCAAGGCCATCACGGGGGAGCAGACGATCATGGGCGGATTCACCATCACCGGCACCAATCACACCAGCTTCACGGTCTCGGACCTGGACAGAGCCGTCGCGTTCTACACCGAGGTTCTGGGCTTTCCGCTGCTCAACCGCTCGCACCGGGACCCCGAGGTCATCGCGCGGGTGGTCGGCGTGCCCGGCGCCGATATCGAGGTCGCCTACGTCCAGGCGCCAGGCCACCGCCTGGAGTTGATCGAGTATCGCGGGCCGGCGGATCGCGGCCTCATCGAAGCGCGCCCCTGCGATACCGGGTTCGCCCATATCGCCTTCGACGTCGACGACATCGACGCGGTGATCGCGGCGGTCGAGGCGGCGGGCGTGGCCCCGGTGAACCCGGCCCAGGACCTGGTCCACGGCCCCAACAAGGGCGGCCGCGCGGTCTACACCCGCGACCCGGACGGCTGCACCCTCGAATTCATCCAACGGCCGCCCAGCGCTTGAGAGGTGGCGGCGGTTTCAGTGCCGAGCCAACCGGGCCTGTTCGGCCGCGTCGGCACCCACCCGTTCGCCCTTTTCTCATCGTCCGTCAAGCAACCGGGAAACGCGGCACTGCCCGGCAAAACGCAAGACCCAACGTCGGCCTTCACCTACGTTCCCTCGAGCAACCCTACTCGTAAAAGATATCATCGATATAGAATACGATCCGATCTGGATTGCGATCGGCGGCCGCTAGCCGCCGCGCCCGGCTCGCCGCCCATGGACCTCGCCATCGCCGCCGCGGTCCGCCACCGCGAGCCCGAATGGGGCGCCGAAATCGACGGCTTCCTCCGCCGCACTCAAGATGAAATCACCGCGATCCTCCGCGCCTATGGCGTGCCGCTGCTCGATCTGGAGCCACCCCCAGCCGGCAGTGACTTGCCGACATCCGGGACCGCTCAGCGTCGGCGGGCGCGTTGGTCGCCGAACAGGAGGTTCCAGCGCTCCTTGTCGGCGGTGGCATCCTTGACCGTTTGGGTGTCCTTCATCACGTCGCGGCCGCGGATCACCGCCGGGCGGGCCTTGATCGCGTCGCGCCAGCGGCTCAGGTGGGGATAGTCGGCGAAATCCTGGCCCTGGCGCTCGCCCAGCAGCCACGGCCAGACCGCGATGTCGGCGATCGAGTAGGCGCCGGCCAGATACTCGTGATCGGCCAGGCGGTTGTCGATCACCTGGTAGAGCCGCCCGCCCTCGTTGGTATAGCGGTTGATCGCGTATTCGATCTTGTCGGGCGCGTAGTTCCGAAAATGATGGGCCTGGCCCAACATCGGCCCGACATTGCCCATCTGGAACATCAACCATTCCAGGACTTCATAGCGCGCGCGCGGATCGGTGGGCATCAACTGGCCGGTCTTCTCGGCCAGATAGATCAGGATCGCGCCCGATTCGAAGATCGAGATCGGGGCCCCGTCCGGGCCGTCCGGATCGACGATCGCCGGCATCCGGTTGTTGGGGCTGATCGCCAGGAACTCGGGCTTGAACTGGTCGCCCTTGCCGATATCCACCGGGATCACCTGGTAGGCCAGCCCGATCTCCTCGAGCATGATGGTGATCTTGTAGCCGTTCGGCGTCGGCCAGAAGTAGAGGTCTATCAACTTGGCGGCCCTCCCATTGCGATGGCGCGCCTTTATAACAGCAGGTCGGGCAAGGAGGGCAAGGAATCGGCCGTCTATGGCAGGACAATCGGTTGTGATCAAGGTTTTCGGGGCTGGCCGAACTTGGGGCCGACTCACCCCCATCAGAGTCCTGGATTCCGCCGTGAACGTCTTGATGAACCGGTTGCACCGTGAAAAAGGCGTGTCAAGGCCGCGGCCGCGCGAAGCGCGGTGCCCTCCGGGCAGCCTTGACACGCCTTTTTCACGGTGCGAATTCGCTGTCGAGACGTTCAGGGCCAAGTCTGGCGTTTGGCGAGCGCTTTACATCTCTCCGGGGTGGTCTCGAAATTGCGTTCTGTCCCCGCACGGGGTCTCAAGCGATATCCTTGGCACCCCTGGCGGCGATCAAGATGGGGTCCCAAGGCAAGCGGGTTCGTGCTACCGTTATCGCGCCCGGAACGACAAACGGAGGCGATCGGCCCAGGCGATGGAACGGTCATTCAAAAAGGAAGTGGCGTTGTTGCGCCTCGGCGCCGGCGAGGAATTCGCCGGTGAAGGCATCCTCGCCGTCACCAAGGCGTTGCTGCAATCGGGCGTGAGCTATGTCGGCGGCTATCAAGGCTCGCCGGTCTCCCATCTGCTGGACGTGATGGTCGATGCGTCCGATCTGCTCGACGAACTCGGCGTTCATCTGGAAACGCCGACCAACGAGGCCGCCGCCGCGGCCATGCTCGGCGCCTCGATCAACTACCCGATGCGCGGCGCGGTGACCTGGAAATCCGTGGTCGGGACCAACGTCGCCTCGGACGCTCTCTCGAACCTGTCCTCGGCCGGGGTCAAGGGCGGCGCGATGATCATCATCGGCGAGGATTACGGCGAGGGCGCGAGCATCATTCAGGAGCGCAGCCATGCCTTCGCCATGAAATCGGCCATGTGCCTGCTCGACCCGCGCCCCAACCTGCCCTCGATCGTCGAAGCGGTCGAGCAGGGCTTCCGGCTGTCCGAGGCTTCCAACATGCCGGTCATGCTCGAATTGCGGATTCGCGCCTGCCATGTTTTCGGGCGCTTCACGGCCAAGGACAACATTGCCCCCCGGATATCGCGCAAGCAGGTCCTGGAGGCGCCCGATTTCGATTACGCTCGCATTTGCATGCCACCCTCGACCTATGCCCAGGAGAAGCACAAGGTCGAGCACCGCCTGCCGGCCGCGGTCCGCTTCATCGCCGAGAACCGGTTGAACGAGCGTTTCGAGGGCGACCTCGACGACATCGGGATCGTCGTCCAGGGCGGGCTCACCAATTCGGTGCTGAGGGCGCTGGAGCGCCTGGGGCTGGCCAACGAATTCGGCGAGTCCCGGGTGCCCCTTTATGTCATGAACGTCGCCTATCCGGTGGTGCCGGCCGAGATTCAGGACTTCGCGGTGGCCAAGAAGGCGCTGCTGGTGGTCGAGGAGGGCACGCCTGACTATCTGGAGCAAGCGGTTCACGTGGCGCTGCGCCGGGCGGATCTCCAGACCCGGGTGATCGGCAAGGAGGTCCTGATCGAGGCCGGCGAATACACCGCAGAGGTCATGCTACGCGGGGTCCAGCGGTTTCTCGACGAGGTCGCGCCCGAGGGCGTCGATACCGCCAGCGCCGCCGATCAAGTCGGCGCGTTGGACGCGCTGAAAGCACGCGCCGGCGAACTGCTCGGCGCGCCGGTGCCGGTGCGCCCGCCCAGCTTCTGCACCGGCTGTCCGGAACGGCCGGTGTTCAGCGCGCTCAAAGTGCTGGAAAAGGAATTCGGGCCGACCCACGTCGCCGCCGATGTCGGCTGCCACACCATGGCCACCCTGCCGCCGTTCAATCTCGGCAACACCATGCTCGGCTACGGTCTGGGCCTGTCGAGCGCCTCGGCGGTCGCGCCCAGCTTCGCCAAGCGGGTGGTCAGCATCATGGGCGACGGCGGCTTCTGGCACAACGGCATCACCTCGGGCGTCGCCAGCAGCCATTTCAACAAGGACGATTCGATCCTGATCATCATGAAGAACGGCTACGCCTCGGCGACCGGCTGGCAGTACCTGCCGTCCAGCCAGCAGGACCGGACCGGCGCCGCCACCGGCATGTCGATCGAGGCGGTTCTGAAGGGCCTGGGCGTGCCGTGGATTCGCCGCGTGCGGACCTATAACGTCGCTAACATGATCAAGACCCTGCGCCGGGCCATGACCTCGGGCGTGAGCGGTCTCAAGGTGATCGTCGCCGACGGCGAATGCCAGCTCGCCCGCCAGCGCCGGCTCCGGCCACAAATCCGAAAATGGCTCCAGGCCGGCCGGCGGGTGGTGCGAACCCGGTTCGGCATCGACGACGATATCTGCACCGGCGATCACGCCTGCATCCGGCTCTCGGGCTGTCCGTCCCTGACCATCAAGCCCAATCCGGATCCGTTGCGCGATCACCCCGTCGCTCATGTCGACAATGGCTGTCTGGGCTGCGGTTTGTGCGGCGAGGTCGCCCATGCCGCGGTGCTGTGCCCGTCGTTCTATCGCGCCCAGATCATCCAGAACCCGACCGCCTGGGACCGGTGGATCGACCGCCGCCGCCAGGCCGTGATCGGCTGGCTCAGAGAGCGTGCGGCGGCATGAGCGGGGCCAAGAAGGGCCGGGGAAAGGGCAAGCGGGCGGCGGCGGCGCGGCCGGTAACGGTGCTGATCGCCGCCATGGGCGGCGAAGGCGGCGGCGTGTTGTGCAACTGGATCGTGAGCGCGGCCGGGTCGACGGGCTTGCCGGTCCAGGCGACCTCGATCCCCGGGCTCGCCCAGCGCACCGGCGCGACCACCTATTATATCGAAATCCATCCGGTGCCCCGTGACCGGCTCGGCGGCCGCGCGCCGCTGATGGCGCTCTATCCAGGGGTCGGCGACGTCGACGTGATGGTCGCCAGCGAACTGGTCGAGGCCGCGCGCGCCCTCCAGAACGGCTTCGTCAGCCCGGACCGCACGACCCTGATCGCCGCCGACCATCGGGTTTACGCGATCGCCGAGAAGACCGCCATGGGTGACGGTCGGGTCGAGGCGGATCGGATCAAGGTGGCGGCCGGAGAACTGGCCAAGCGGGCGATATTGGCCGATTTCGCCGGCGCGGCGCGAGCCCATGGCGGCGTCTTGAACGCGGTGCTGCTGGGCGCCATTGCCGGCAGCGGTGCGCTGCCGGTGCCGTCCGAGGCCTTGGCCGACGCGATCCGGACCGAGGGCAAGGCGGTCGAGGCCAACCTCGCCGGTTTCGAGGCCGGGCTCGCGATCCTGCGCGGCACCGATCGAGGCGCGCGGGCGGAACCGGCGACCGCGGCCGATGAGACCGCCGGGGTCGCTCGTGAGGCGTTCCTGATCGAGCAACGGAATTTTCCGGACGCGGCGCGGGAGCTTGTCGCGCTCGGCGCGCGCCGGGTCCTGGATTTTCAGGACCAGGATTACGAGACGCTTTATCTGGAGCGCCTGGAGCGGGTCGCGGCGGTCGATACCGCCGGCGACGGGCGACTCACGGCGGAGGCCGCCCGCCAGCTCGCGGTGCGCATGACCTATCAGGACGTGATCCGGGTCGCCCAGCTCAAAACCGGCGCCGAACGGGCCGCCAGGGTCCGCGCCGAAGTCGGCGCGCGCGCGGGCGAGCCGGTGGTGGTGACCGAGTTTCTCGAGCCCGGACTCGAGGAAGCCTGCGCGCTGCTGCCGGGCTTCGTTGCCTGGCCGATCCTGCGCTGGGCCGAGCGCCGGGGATGGACCGAGAAGCTGCGGATCAGCCTCGGCGTGCGGACCACCGGCCTGATCGGCTTCTTCAGTCTGTGGCTGATCGCCCGGATGCGACCCTGGCGCCGGATCGGGCACCGGTTCGGGGACGAACAGACCGCGATCGATCGCTGGCTGGACGCGGTCTGCGCGGCGGCCGGGCGCGATCCGGACCTGGCTCTGGAAATCGTCGCCTGCGCGGCCCTGTTCAAGGGCTATGGCGAGACCCATCGGCGCGGCGGCGGCAATTACCGGCGCATCGAAGAGGCGGTGATCGGCCCGGCGCTCACCGGCGCGATCCCCGTGTCCCGGGCGGCGGCGGCGGTACGCGCCGCGCGCTCGGCGGCGCTCGCCGGCCCGGGCGGTGACGCGCTCGCGGCGGCCTTGGCCGCGACAGCGGGCGGATCGGACGGATCTGCGATCGCGAGCGTGGAGCGGTCAGATGCGCGGGCGGCGGTGGACGCGGCCGGATCGGGGACCACAGCGGGGGCGGCCGAATCGAAAATGCCGGCGACCGCGAAAGGATCGGATGCGCCGGCGGTGGACGCCGGTTCGGCCGGATCGGGGGGACCGGCCGCCGCGACCGCGGTCGGACCGACGACAACGGTGGCGGGCGGCGATACGGCCGGATCGCGGGGGCCTGCTGCCGCGGCCGCGGATGGACCAGGAGCAACGGCGGGCGCGGACGGAAAGAAAACATCGACGGCGACGGCCGCGTCCGCGGCCGAGTAGGGCGGATCCATGGTCCGCACGCCGTACTCGGTTCCGGAACCCGTCGCCGGCTGACCTCGGGCAGGAGCCGAATGTCGGACACTAGCGCCCATGACAAGGAGCGGGATGCCCACAATGCCCGCACGGTCGAGCAGGCGGCCGAATTGCTGATCAAGCGCTATGGCGAGGCGGCATTGCTGATGGCGACCCTGACCGCCGACGAGATGGTCGCCAAGCGCGATCAGCCGGGATTCGCCATGTGGCTGCTGATCAAATCCGCGATCCGTCGCCGGCTCGGCCGCAAACCGAGCGCCGCCGACCAACCCTGACCCCACCCATCCTGTCAATTTCCCGAACCCCTATTTCGGGGACATTATACTTTGATGTGATATTTAGGGGACATTGTACTTTATTTAGGGGACATTGTACTTTAATAGGCGTGAAACGTAATTATTACAGCTATTTACTGTCGTTAAATATGCCACTCCATCGCAAATAAAGTACAATGTCCCCAAAAATAAATGTCCCCGAAAACAAAGAACCAGCTTGGCGGGCGGCGGCGCTCCGGCTCGGCGGCATTTCCGGTTCAGGGCGGCGGGATCTGGTTGAGGGGCGGGGCGCCGGTCAGCACCCGGTGAACGTTGTCGAGCGCGATGACGAAAGTGCGGGCCTTGGTCTGTCGGGTCTGGGCGCCGATATGGGGCGTGAGCAGCAGACGCGCGCGCGCCGCCGGCGCCAGCCGCAGATAGGGGTGGCCGGGGCTAAGCGGCTGGATCGCGAAGACATCGAACGCGGCGCCGCCGAGCCGCCCCGAAGCCAGGGCTGCCGCGACCGCGGCCTCGTCGACGACGCTGCCGCGTCCGACATTGATCAGCACCGTTCCCGGCGCCATCAACGCCAATTTGGCGCCGTCGATCAAATGGCGGGTGGCCGGAGTCGCCGGCAGCGCGAGCACGATCAGGGCGCTGGTCTCAATCAGCTGCTCGAGGGCCAGGGCCGGGATCGCCG
>CAJWQN010000095.1 GCA_913045505.1 uncultured Rhodospirillaceae bacterium
GCGGTCAAGTCGGGCTGGTTGTAATAGCCCATGAACACGTTCTCGCCGCGGACCAGAATCTCGTTCTCGGGCGAAATCTCGAGGTCGACGAACGGCACGGGCTTGCCGATGGTGCCGAGCTTGATGTGGTCGAGCGGCATCACCGTGGCGAAACCCGCCGACTCGGTCTGGCCGTAGCCTTCGAACATCAGAAAGCCCAATGCCAGGTACCATTTGATCAGATCGGGCGAAATCGGTGCCGCGCCGGTGCCGAGCCAGCGGCAGCGATCAAGGCCGAGCATGCGCCGGACGTTACGCAATACCAGGTGATAGGCAAGCCAATAGCGCAGCTTGAGCAGCACCGGCACGTCCCGGCGCTCGAGCCGGCATTCGGCGACCTGCTCGCCGACCGCGATCGCGCGGCCATAGGCCCAGCGCGCCAGCGGCGTCGCCTCGGACATGGCGATGGTGATCGCGGAGTAGAACTTCTCCCAGATGCGCGGCACCGCGAGGAACACGGTCGGCTGTACCTCGCGGATGTTCTCGGGCACGGTCTCGGCACTTTCGGCGAAGTTCAGCACCGCCCCCGACAGGATCGATTCATAGTAGTCCAGCACCCGCTCGGCGACATGACAGAGGGGGAGGAAAGAGAGGCGCTCGTCCCCTGGCAAGGCGGGAAGGAGGTCCTGGCCGCCGATCAGCGCATGAAGGATGTTGCGGTGGCTGAGCATGGCGCCCTTGGGCGGGCCGGTGGTCCCCGAGGTATAGACCAGGATCGCCAAATCCCGAGGATTCGGCTCGGCGAGCCGGCGCTCCCAGAGACCGGGATGGTCGCCGCCATGGCGCTGGCCCAATTCGAGCAGGCTGTCGAAACTGATCACCTGGGCGTCGTGGAAATCGCGCAGCCCGTCCATGTCGAAGACGACGATCTTGACCAGGCTCGGCACCTGCTCGCGGACCGTGAGCGCCTTGTCGAGCTGCTCGTCGTCCTCGACCAAGATCACCTTGGCCTGGCAATCGCCGACCACATAGGCGACCTGGGCCGGAGAGTCGGTCGGGTAGATGCCGACGCTGACCGCGCCGACCCCCAGCGCGCCCATGTCCGCGAACAGCCATTCGGGATTGTTGTTGGACAGAATGCAGACCGCGTCGCCTGACTCGACCCCGAGCGCCACCAGCCCCATTCCGACCCAGCGCGCGGTCTCGCCGAATTCGGCCCAACTGATACTGCGCCAGACGCCCAGATGCTTTTCGCGCATGGCCACGGCCCCGCCCCGCTCCGCCACCACCTTCCAAAACAGGGTCGGCAGAGTGTCGCTACGGATTGGAGAGGGTTCGATCTCCGCTATCGCGTCCATGGGTACTTCCTCATGCGCTAACGCCACAGTTTCTTCTTTTTCCAGCGCCGTTCGCCGCGGACGCCAGTGTCCTTGACGCCCAGATAGAACTCCTTGATCTCGTCCTTTTCCATCAGCCGCGCGCAGCTATCCTCCATCACGATCCGGCCGACTTCAAGCACGTAGCCGTAATCGGCGACGGTGAGCGCCATGCGCGCGTTCTGCTCGACCAGCAGGATGGTGATGCCCTGCTCCTTGTTGACTCGGCGGATGATGTCGAAGATTTCGCCGACCAGGATCGGGCTCAGGCCAAGGGACGGCTCGTCGAGCAGCAACAGGCGTGGGCGGTTCATCAGCGCCCGGCTGATCGCCAGCATCTGTTGCTCGCCCCCCGATAGCTGGCCCGCCTGCTGACCGCCGCGCGCCTTCAGCACGGGGAAGTAATCGAACACCCGCTCCAGATCGTTCGCGATAGCGCCGCGATCGCGGCGTAAATAGGAGCCCATCATCAAATTTTCGCGGACCGTGAGATAGGGGAACACCTCGCGTCCCTCGGGCACATGGCCGATGCCGAGGCGGACCAGGCGATCGGGGCTGCGGCGCTGTATTTCCTCGCCGTCGAACACGACCGCGCCCTTTTGCGGATCGACGACCCCGGAAATGGTCCTGAGCACGGTGGATTTGCCGGCGCCGTTGGCGCCGAGGACGGTGACGATGGCGCCGTCGGCGACCTCGAGGCTGACTCCCCGGATGGCCATGATCGGGCCGTAATAGGTCTCGATATTGCTGACTTTGAGCAACGGCGTTGCCATCTCAGTCCCCGAGATAGGCCTTGATCACGTCCGGATGGCTCTGGATTTCGTCCGGCGTGCCCTCGGCGATCACCCGGCCGTAATTGAGCGCCAGCACCCGGTCCGAGACCTTGCCGACCAGGCTCATGTCGTGCTCGACCATGCAGACGGTGATGCCGAGATCGGCCTTGATGTCCTTGATCCAGAACGACACGTCCTCGGTCTCCTCGACGTTGAGGCCAGAGGACGGCTCGTCGAGCAGCAGCATCTTGGGCTCGGTGGCGAGGGCGCGGCCCAGTTCGACCACCTTGCGGATGCCGTAGGGCAGGCCGCCGATGCGAGCGTCGCGGTGGTGCTCGAGCTCCAGAAACTCGATGATCTCCTCGACCTTGCGCCGGTCGGCGATTTCCTGGGCGCGCACCGAGGGCAGGAACAGAATCTCGGCGATCGAATTGGTGCGTCGATGGGCGTGGCGGCCGAGCAGGAGATTGGCGAGCACGGAAGCGTTCTCGAACAGCTCGATGTTCTGGAAGGTCCGCGCGATGCCGAGGCCGGCGATGGCGTGGGCCGGCGCGCGGGTGATGTCGCGGCCCAAGAAGGTGATCCGCCCGGCGCTGGGATCGTAGATGCGGCTGATCAGGTTGAAGATGGTGGTCTTGCCGGCGCCGTTGGGGCCGATGATGGTGAACACCTCGCCCGGCTCGATGTGGAAGCTCACCTGATCGACGGCGCGGATGCCGCCGAAATTGATCGCCAGGTTCTCGACCTCGAAGAGGGTCACCGGAGCTGATCCGTGCGCAGATAGGACTTCTGGCGCTTGAACGTCGCCCGTTTGTAGAGCGGGAACAGGCTGAAATAGAGCTTGATCTTGACCCAGCGGCCATAAAGTCCGAGCGGCTCGAAAAGCATGAACAGGACGATAATGATCCCGAACATCCCGGCCTGAAGGCCGGTCTGCTCGGCGATCGCGGCCGGAAGTATGTCCTTCAGGATCACGATCAACTGAGGCAGCACGATCACGAATATCGCCCCGAACACCGCGCCGTGGAGGGAGCCCAGACCGCCGACCACGACCACCAGCAGCAGCTCGATGGACAGGAAAATCGTATAGGATTCGGGACTGATGAAGGTCAGGCGGTGGGCATAGAGCGCCCCGGCAAGGCCCGTGAAGGCGGCGCTGATCGCGAATGCCACGGTCTTGGTCTTGGCCAGGTTGACACCCATGCTCTGGGCCGCGATCTCGCTGTCGCGGACCGCGATCATGGCCCGGCCCAGAGGCGCCCTCAGGATATTGATCGACGCCAGTATGACCAGCACCAGCACCGCCAGGCAGAGATAGTAGAACCGCCATTCCTGGTCGAAGCCGAAGCCGCCGATCTCGACGCTGTCGACGAGCATGCCGTTGTTGCCGTTGGTCACCGATTCCCAGCGCGCCAGAATCTCCTCGATGATGAAAGCGAACGCCAAAGTAGCGATGGCCAGGTAAATACCGGCCAGGCGGAGCGCCGGCAGGCCGATCACGACCCCGAGCGCGCCCGCCAGCAACCCGGCCGCGGGCAGCGAAATCAGGAATGGCACGCCGTTGTTGAACAACACGGCTTCGGTATAGGAGCCGGCGGCGAAAAAAGCCGCATGACCCAAGGAAATCTGGCCGGTGTAGCCCGCCAGCAGCATCAGTCCGACCCCGGCGACGGCGTAGATGAACACGAAGCTCAGTTGGGAGAGCAGATATTCGTCGAGCGCCAGCGGCGCCAGCACCAGCAGCACCATCAGGAGGCCGTACCAGAACACCGTCCCGCCATGCTTGAACAGACGGATGTCCTGATCGTAGTCGGTCTTGAACAGAAATCGCATCGGTGCCCTCTCACACCTTCTTGCGGATGGTTTGGCCGAACAGGCCCTCGGGCCTGACGATCAGGACCGCGAGCAGCACCACATAGGCGGCGATGTCCTTGAACCCCTCGGGCAAATAGAATCCGGACAGGGCCTCGACGATGCCGATGATCAGGCCGCCGACAATGGCGCCGGGCAGGCTGCCGAAGCCGCCCAGCACGGCGGCCGGAAACGCCTTGATGCCGAGCAGCCCCATATTGACATGAATGAACGCGATCGGCGCCAGCAGCAGCCCGGCGAACGCCGCGACCGCGGCGCTGATCGCCCAGATCATCGAAAACACATTCTTGACCGGGATGCCCATGTAATAGGCCGCAAGCTGGTTCTGGGACGTCGCCTGCATGGCCACGCCCAACCGGGTGTAGCGGAAGAACAGGAACAGCACCGCCACCAGGAGCACGGTCAGGATGATGATCGCCAGATGGTCCTGGCTGATCACCAGCTCACCGAGACGGACCACCTTGCCGAAGAACGGGGTCTCCAGGAAATAAGTGTCGACCCCCCAGCCCGGAATCATGCTGACCGTGGCCCGGATCGCGAACCCGATACCGATGGTGACCATGACGATGGCGAACACGGGCTGGCCGACCATGGGCCGCATCACCGTGCGGTCGAGGACGCCGCCGAACAGCGCCGTGACGACGACCGCGAGCAGACCGCCGATCCAGAAGTTCATGCCCAGGACGACGATGAAGGTGAAGGCCAGGAAGGCGCCGATCATCATCAGCTCGCCCTGGGCGAAATTGACCACCTCGGTGGCCTTGAAGATGAGCACGAAGCCGAGCGCGACCAGAGCGTAGACACAGCCGATGGCGGTGCCGCTGACCACCTGCTGGGAAAACTGAACCAACCCCTCCATCCCGGACGGACTCATAGCCGCTGCCCCGATGCCAAGCAACGGTCATGGGGGAGGTTGCCCAGCGGCACGCGGCCGGCTCAATGCATCTGGGATTGGCTCTTCGGCGCGGCGGGAGCGGGGTCGGCGATTTGGAGGTCGAGGTCCCATTCGGCCTTGGTGGAAGTCTCGATGAGCATGTGGCAGAGCGAATGCATCAGCGCCTGATTGAGGTTGACGGTGACCGCGATGGCGTCGCGGGCCTGAAACACCAGGCGGGTCAGCGTTTCGTCTTGATTGGCGAACCGCAAACCGGTGATCAGCAGCGGCGGCGCCTCGGGCGCGGCCGCCGGATCCTCGCTTTCGGTGTTTTCGGTGCGTTTGGCGGTGGTGAAGGTGCTGGCGCGAACCGCCTGCTCGTGTTGAAACGCCAGCACCGCGCTTTTGGCTTCGGGCAGGGATTGGCGCTTGATCTCTGGATAGGCCTCGAGCGCGCGAACCAGGGCCAGCCACAGCAGCTTGGCGAAGCGGCGGGTCAGCCACAGCCGATAGGACTCATCGCCCGTGGTGCCGATATGAAGCACCAGGCGATCCTCCTGCGGCGAAAAACTGATGGAGAGTTGCTGCAGCCGGTTTGTCATTCGCCCCCCTCGAGCCCGGTCCGGCGCGCGGAATCAATCGGTCGCGGTCGCTCGCCCCGGTCCCTCGGGAGCCGAGACGTTTATTTCCTGGGGCATGCCCGGGGCGCCATCGTCGTCGGTCACGGTGATCACCAGCGATCGGGTGCCCGCGGCCACCACTCTGCCGGCCAGCCCAACCGAGCGCAACAGGGCCCGATAAGCATCCCTGGGCGCGGTTCCGACCAAGGTCAGCACGACGGTCCGCTGGGACTGACTGCGGACGTAATTCTGGACTTGAATGTCGCCGATCATTTCGCCGATGGCACCGTTGTCGAGCGCTCGATTGTCAAGGGTCAACACGTCGCCGTCCTGGAACCCGGTGACCGCGACCACCGCCTCCTCGAGGGCGTCGCTGTCGACATCGGTGATTTCGAGATCGGCCAAGGTAAAATACTGGGCCAATTGGCCGGCCGCCGGCGTGAAGCCGACACAAAGCACGGTCCGGCTGAAATGCTCGTCGTTGTCGTCCTCCAGGAACAGGTCCTGGAACGCGATGACCAGTTCGTCGCGCCTTGTCTCGTCGCGCATGACGGTCCTCAGGCCAGAGGCCGCATGCTCGACGCCGTCCGCGTTGAGGGCCGGATTGATCGAGGCCGCGGTGTGATAGATCTTGCCCGGATCCGCTGACCGGAACGGATTGCCGGCGAGGACCCGCGCCACCTTGCCGTCGACGACGAACACAAGATCGATTTCGCCGGCCCGGTCGTGGATCGTGGCCGGGACTCCGGGTGCCTGGCCGACCCCCGTCCCGGTACCTTTCCTGTGAAACATCAGGGTGCCCGCCTCGAGATCAAGGTGGCTGACATGGCGGGGCGTGCCGATATCGGCTACGTCGGCGAGTACGAAAAATCCGATCCGCGTGCCGGCTGGCAGGGTTCCGAGCGAGCGGCTTTCGACCAAGGACTCGGTGCTCGGAGCGCGCGGCAAATCGGAGGATTGACGAATGATCCGAACGTCGGAGATTTCGCCCTCGGGGCCGATCCGATACCAGCCGATGGTGTCGCCAAATCCGCCGTCGCCGACTTCCCAGCTGACCTGCACCAATTGCTCGTAGGCAAGAGTCAGGTTGCGAAGATCGACGCCGTTGTGGCCCGCCGCCGGCACCGATTCGCCGGAAAGGATTCGCTCGTCGATCGGCGCGACATCGACCAGACGATGGTCGAGATTGAGCGCCTCCGCGGCAATGACGAAGGTGGTATCGGTCGCGACAATATCTTCCGGGGCTTCCGTCGTGACCCGGTTGACCGTCAGAATCACCGGTTCGGCCGGGTCCGCGCCCGCGCCGGTGCCGACCTGAAGGTCGAATTCGCTGTTCCAATGCTCCGGCACCTTGATCGAGAGCCCGGACAGGTGGGCGAGATCGTGTTCGTCAATCCGCCAATCGCCGGCCTCATCGGCCGATATCACGGGTCCATCGCCGAGCCGCAAGCGGCATCCGGCGGGCGCGTCGATGGCGCGGACCACGATCGCGGTACCGGGCGTGCCGGCGTGATCGCCGAGCGCGGCCCGAATCGGGGCCGTATCCACCGCGATCCAGCGATCGTCGTCGGATTCGGCCGCGCCGAGGCCGGCGTCACCCACCAGATCGATATCCTGGTCAAAATCGAACCGGGCGAACGGCTCGGACGCCGACCCCGCGAAGCCGGCCACGGCAAGCTCCAACCGGCCGACGAAATCGGGCGGCAGACCGATCCAGACATCCTCCAGAACATCGACCGCCGTGTCGGCGCGCGGACCGGAATTCGTCCCACGGAGCCGCCACACGCCGTTGCCCATGGCCACCGCCGCTACTCCGGCCGCCATCGCCGGCGGATTCAGCACCGCCCCATCGGGAACCCCGCCGATATCGAAATGGAGCGAACCGGTCGCCGCCGTGGCCTCTTCCGGCAGATCGCGCGTCATGTCCAGAGGGACCCATCTACGGGCTCCCGTCTCGTCGTCTCCGGTTTGGGCCGAGGCCGATTCCGTTGCAGCGCCGGGCGCCGACGGGTCGGCCTTTGGGGGATGATCGGCCGCGTCGCGCGCGGCAGGCCCGCGGTCGTCGTCGATCAATATGGAGAACGGATTGACGGTTTCGCCGGATTCCAGAGTGGTGGCGGTGATCGGTCGATCCGCCATTTGCGCGGGCGGCGCGGGCTCGATATCGATCGCGCTGTCAAGGACCGCGACGTTGGAAAGCTCTCGGGCCGAACCGGGCAAGGACACGTCGTATCCGGCGAGGGCGTCATGATAGGCGATCGATCCACGATCGGTCGCCGTTTCCGCGTTTGGTGCCACCTCCGGAGGTCGCGTCTCGTTGACGGTCGGTTCCGGGTCGGGCACGGCCGGCGGTGCCTGTTCCGAGGGTCCGATCGGAGGCGGCGCCGAATCGGCGACCGGTGCCTCCACATCACCCGACATCGGCGAGTCTTCGACCGCGGCCGGCTCATCCACCGGCAGCTCGGTCGCGCCGGCGGCCGGTGCTCCCGCGCCGGATTCGGCGGTATCGCCCCCCGCGATCACCGAACCACTCTCGGAAGACACGCCCCCATCGTCGGCCTCGATCTCGCGGGCCGTTTCCCGAGGCGTCTCGGAATCCTCGATCGGCGGTATCTCGATGGGTCCGGGAGACGGAATGTCGAGATCGCGGTCCGGGTCCGAAGAGTCGTCATCGGCGACCGGCTCGAGGTCCTCGTCCGGGTCGGCGACATGAACCGCCATCGGACTGCCCATCGTGGAGTCGGCCCGCCCATCCCAACTGTCGGCGGGCTCGTCCTCGCCAATCGTGTCATCGAAAGCCTGGCCGGCATCGGAAGCCGATGGGGAGGCCACGGGCGCGACCTCGCCGCTGTCGGCAGTTTTCGCGGTCTCGACGGGGGCGGAATCACTCGTGGCCGGCGCCGGACTGGCCGGCTCGACATCACCCGGCGGGGGTGGATCGTCAGAGGCGGCGGGGTGCGGGTCGGGCTCCGTGAACGAGCCCTCAACCACCACGATCGGTGCCGGCGCCATGGGCTGGCCGGCGAGAACCAGGTCGGTCTCCGTGGCGATCGACGGCAGGACCGCCACACCGTCATCGGACACTGTCACCGTTATTTCGAACACGGCCGCGTCGGCGATGCCGTTTGCCATCTCCGGAACCAGCCCCAGGGATACCGCCTCCTCGAAGGTGATCGGCCGGCCGCTCCTGGGATCGGTCATCCGCTCGAACAGAGCCAGGCGGACATCGAGGTCGAACGTCGCCGCCTCGCCGGCCGGCGGTTCGATCGCGAGCGCGCCGTCGGCCAGCCCGGCAAGCGCCTTGTCGTCGATTCCGTCCGGTTCGCCGAAGGCGAGCACGCCGAACAGAACCTCTTCGGTGAGGTCGGCGACGGACCCGTCGTCGCGCCGCAAGTGGACCAGGGCGCCTTCGGGAATCCCCGAAATCTCGATTTCGATGACCGCCTGCAATTCGCCCACCACCGTGTCTTCGAGACCCAATGGAATCGGGATGAAATTGTCGTCGTGATGGACGCCCGGCCCGGTCGGGTCGCCGGCGCCGTTGGTGGGGGGAATCCAAACGGTCGCCAGGGCATCATGGCCGAGACCCGAGGATTCATCGATCATCCGGTACGAGAAGGTCGCGAATCCGGTAAATCCATCATCGGGCGTGAACACGACCTTATCGCCTGCCATCGCCACCGTGCCGTTGCCTTGGGCGAAGCTGGTGACGCCGACCAGTTGATACGGCCCGGCGTTCGGGTCCACGATATCCGCCTCGATCAACGCTTGGGCGCCCAGTTCAAGAACCCCGTCGTCGCCGGCAATGAAATCGGTATAGGGGTCGGAATCATCGGCGAACGACGCCGAAACCGTGGTCGTTTCGGCAAACAGGGTCTCCGGGCCCGACTCCCGCAACCGCCCCGCGCCATTCGATCCGGACTCGACCCGGTACAGTGTATTGATGGCGATCAGCCCATCATCGTCCTCGTCCGAAGGATCGGGTTGGTCGGCCTCGGGCCGAGCGATGAAAAGCTGAATGGTTTCGAGCGAGGCGATCACCCCGGACCGTTCGAAATCCGCGAACGCGATCTCGGCGTGCTCGCCCACGGCAAGCAGGGCGTAAAAACCTTTGACCGTGACCTGGTTGTTTCCCAAATCGATTCTGAGATGGGCGCCGTCGAGGACCTCCAGGCGGGCATTGGGGTGGGCCGGGTCGCCATAGGCCAGGTCGCAAAGATAGACTCGTTGGGCCGGCTCGATCGCGATCGACTCGGTGGGTGGCACACGGTACTCGGCGACAATCCTGTCGCGCGCTATATCGATAAC
>CAJWQN010000096.1 GCA_913045505.1 uncultured Rhodospirillaceae bacterium
CTCCCCCGTCACGGGGGAGGACGGGCGTTGCTGCTCAAGCGGCCTCGTCGGCTTTGCCGCGGTAGGCCAAGCGGCAATGTTCCCGACAATAAGGGCGGCCAGCCACCCGTGGTCCGCCGCAGAACGTGAAATCAGGCTCGCCCGGATGGCCGATCGGCCAGCGGCACATGCGCTCGGTCAAGCGGTCGACGCTGACCGGCTCGGGCGTCGGTTCGGGTTCCGGTTTCTTGACCGGTTTCGACAAGCCCAGGCGATGGGCCTTGCCGATCACCGCGTTGCGGCTGACCCCACCCAGGCGATCGGCGATGTCGCGAGCGCTCGCGCCTTCGGCCCACATGGTGATCAAGGTCTCAACGGCTTCGTCCGTCCATTCCATGGCTGTGGGCTCCAGACAATTATCGAATTCGCATCCGCAGGAGATTTAGTCAAACACGGTCCAATGATCTACCAGATTTTGCCGGAATTTCACAATTAGTCTCCTTGACAAGCGGCAAAATGGGGGTTTTACCGGTGACGGCGAGCAATTTGGGCGGGAGGGCAGGATGGCTGGTGAACTGGGTCCGAATCGTGACTTGATTGGCATCTCGGGCGGCCGGGCGCGGCTCTGCACGCCGGCCCTGGTGCTCGACCTCGACGTCCTGGACAGGAACCTTGCGGCCATGGCCGCTCATTGCCGCGGCGCTGGCCTGGCGCTGCGTCCCCACGCCAAGAGCCACAAATCCGTCGCCATCGCCCGCCGCCAGATCGAGGCTGGCGCGATCGGCATCTGTTGCGCGACGATTCGCGAGGCGGAGGCAATGGTCGGCGCCGGGATCGCGGGGGTTTTGATCACCTCGCCGGTGACCGGCCCGGCCAAGGTCGAGCGCCTGATGGCGCTCCATACCGAGACCGATTCGCTGATGGTGGTGACCGACGGCCCCGACAACGCGGACGCCTTGGCCCGGGCCGCGGCACGGGCGGTGCCGGCACGGCCTCTTGCCGTGGTGGTCGATTTCGATGTCGGCCTGCACCGGACCGGCGCCGCCACCGAGGACGAAGTCGCGGTGCTGGCGCAACGCATCGAGGATTGCGATTCGCTCGCCGTCGCCGGCGTTCAGGCCTATGCCGGCCATCTCCAGCATGTCGCCGACTTCGACGAGCGCGCGGCCCAGATGACGATCGAGACCGGGCGGCTCAGGGCCGCGGTCGCGCGCCTCGCCGAGATCGGTCTGGAGCCCGCCATCGTCACCGGCGGCGGCACCGGCACCCACGACATCGACCATCGCGACGGCGTGTTCACGGAGCTTCAGGCCGGCTCCTACGTGTTCACGGACGTCCAATATAACGCGGTCGCGCTCCGCCGCGACCAAGCGCGGCCATTCGAGCCAGCCCTGTTCGTGCAGGCGAGCGTGGTCAGCACCGTTCACGACAGCCATGCGGTGATCGACGCCGGCCTCAAGAGCTTCGCGACCGATGGGCCGGCGCCGGTCTTCAGCGACGGCGTCGCGGACGGGGTCCAATACCAGTTCATGGGCGATGAGCACGGCGCCGTGGTCTATGGCCAGGTCAACGAGCGGCTCAAGGTCGGCGAGGCGGTCTCCTGCCTGGTCCCCCATTGCGATCCGACAGTCAACCTCTACGACCATTACCATTGCGTGCAGGGCGACACTTTGGTCGATATCTGGCCCGTCGACGCACGGGGAAATCCGTGACCAAGTTCGGGATCGGCCAATCGGTTCCCCGCAAAGAAGACCCGCGCCTGCTGACCGGCCGCGGCCGTTTCGTCGACGATCGCAATTTGCCGGATCAGCTTCACGCTCATATCTTGCGCTCCCCCCATGCCCATGCCCGCATCGCCCGCCTTGATGTCGGCGGGGCGCGCTCGGCAGCCGGGGTCGTCGCCGTCGCCACCGGCGCCGATCTGGCCGCGGACGGGATCGGTGGCCCGCCCTGCGTGTTCATGCCCGAGGACAGCCCGCCCGGCTACGCGCCCCCCTATCCGGCCCTGGCCCAGGGCAGGGTCCGCCATGTCGGCGAAGGGATCGCGATGGTTGTGGCGGAGACCGCCAATGAGGCCGCCGACGCCGCCGAGGAGATCGTGGTCGAATATGAACCGTTGCCGGTGGTGGTCGGGCCGGAATCGGCGGTGATGCCTGGTGCGCCGCAACTCTGGGATCGCGCGCCCGGCAATGTCAGCTTCACATGGCAGGCCGGCGACGCAAGTGCGGTCGCGGAGGCGTTGGCCGGCGCGGCACGGATCATCCACCTGGAAGAGGACAACAACCGGGTCGTGATCTCGGCGATCGAGCCCCGCGCCGCGCTCGGCGATCATGATTCCCAAAGCGAGCGCGGCACCCTCTATATCGGGTCCCAGATGCCGCATCCGATCAAGGATGATCTGGGGGTGGCGTTCGGCCTGCCGGCCGATCGGTTCCGGGTCGTGGTCGAAGACGTGGGCGGCGGCTTCGGGGCCAAGAACGCGACCTATCCCGAATACGTTCTCGTGCTCTGGGCGGCGCGCAAGCTGGCCCGTCCGGTCAAATGGTGCGCCAGCCGGGCCGAAGCCTTCCTGTCCGACTACCATGGCCGCGCCAACCGCACCACATTCGATCTCGCGCTCGACGAGGAGGGCCGGTTTCTGGGGCTCGAGGTCGATGTGCTTGCCGATCTGGGCGCTTACGTTTCGAGCCGGGGCGCGGTCTCCCCGATTTTCAACCAGACCGCGCTGGCCGGCCCCTACACCACGCCCGCGATCCATGTCCGGGTGCGCGGCGTGTTCACCAACACCGTGCCGACCGACGTCTACCGGGGCGCCGGCCGGCCGGAGGCGATCTATGGGCTGGAGCGCCTGATCGATCTGGCCGCGGCCGAACTCGGGCTGGACCGGGTGGATCTTCGCCGGCGTAACCTGATCGCGCCCGAATCCTTCCCCTACGAGACCCCCTTGGGGCTGATCTACGACAGCGGCCAGTTCGCCGACAATCTGGATGCGGGTCTGGCGCGGGCCGATTGGGACGGGTTCGCCGCCCGGCGCGCGGCGGCCGAACAGCGCGGCCGGCTGCGCGGCATCGGCTTCACCAACTATGTCGAGCGCTGCGGCGCCGGCGTCACCCAGGGCGCGGAGCTGCGGATCGCGGCGGATGGGAGGGCCGAGGTCCTGATCGGCACCATGTCTAACGGTCAGGGTCACGAGACGGCCTATGCCCAGGTGGTCGCCGAATTGCTGGGCCTGGACCTGGACTCGGTGAGCGTGGTCGAGGGCGACACCGACCGCGTCGCCGAGGGCGAGGGCACCGGCGGTTCGCGCTCGATTCCGCTGGGCGGCGCCGCGATCTCGTTGGCCGCCGATGAGGTGATCGACAAGGCCCGCCGGATCGCCGCCCATCTGATGGAGGCGGCGCCCGCCGATATCGAGTTCACCGGGGGCCGGTTCGCGATCGCCGGCACCGATCGCCACAGGTCCTGGACCGAGATCGCCGCCGCCGCCCACGACCCTTCGCGCCTGCCCGCGGACATCGCGCCGGGTCTCGACGGGGCCGGGGAGTTCGTGCCGCCCAACCATACCTTCCCGGCCGGCTGCCATGTCTGCGAGGTCGAGATCGATCCCGAGACCGGCGGGCTCCAGATCGTCGCTTACACCATCGTCCATGATTTCGGCCGCCTGCTGAACCCGATGCTGCTTGCCGGCCAGGTTCACGGCGGCGTCGTCCAGGGCCTGGGCCAGGCCGCGTTCGAGCACACCGCCTACGGCACCGACGGACAGCTCCTGGCCGGCTCATGGATGGACTATTGTCTGCCCCGGGCGGATGACCTGCCGGCCATCGGTTTCACGAGCCGTCCGACGCCTTGCCCGTCCAATCCGCTCGGCTTCAAGGGCTGCGGCGAGGCCGGCGCGGCCGGGTCGCCGCCGGCCCTGGCCAATGCGGTGATGGACGCGGTGGCGCCGTACGGAGTCCGCCATATCGACTTGCCGCTGACGCCGGAACGAATCTGGCGCGCGATCGGAAGAGGCACATGACAGTCGCGTCCCAAATCAAGGCACTGGCGTTCGATGTGTTCGGCACCGTGGTCGATTGGCGCGGCTCGATCAGCCACGAAGGCGAGGCCATCGGCGCCAAACACGGCGTCGACGCGGATTGGATGGCGTTCGCCGACGCCTGGCGCGCGGCCTACCAGCCGGCCATGGAGCGGGTCCGGGACGGCTCCATACCCTGGACCAATCTGGACGGCCTGCACCGGGCCAATCTCGACGGCCTCCTCGATCGGTTCGGCCTCGCGGGCCTCGACGAAAGCGACCGCGACCAACTCAACCGCGCCTGGCACCGGCTCGATCCCTGGCCGGACGCGGTCGCCGGTCTGATCCGGCTCAAGCGCAAATACACTCTCGTCACCCTGTCGAATGGCAATGTCGCGTTGATGGTCAACATGGCCCGGCGCGCCGGCCTGCCCTGGGACGCGATCCTGGGCGCCGAGGTCGCGCGCCATTACAAGCCTCAGCCCGAGGCCTATCGGAACACCGCCGAGCTGCTGGCGCTGGAGCCCGCGCGGGTGATGATGGTCGCCGCCCATAACGACGATCTGGCGGCGGCCGCGGACGTCGGTTTCGCCACCGCCTTCGTCCACCGGCCGAGGGAATACGGCCCCGGCCAGACCACCGACCTGGAGCCGGCCCGCGATTGGGACGTGATCGCCGACGATTTTCTCGATCTCGCCACCAAGCTCGGGGTCTGAGCCGTGGCGATTCAATTCCGCACCGCGCTCGCGTTCGAATACGGCCAGGTCGCCCGGCTGTCGCCCAGCATTCGTCGAGTGATCGCGCGCAACCCGAGCCTATTCACCTTTCACGGCACCGGCACTTATATCTTGGGCACCGACAACGGCGTCGCGATCATCGATCCGGGGCCGGACTTGGCCGAGCACGTCGAGGCGGTGCTGGCGGCGGTGGCCGGCGAGACCGTCAGCCATATTCTGATCACCCACACCCATATCGACCATTCGCCGGCCGCGGCCGCGGTCAAGGCGGCGACCGGTGCGCCCACCTACGGCTTCGGCCCCCACGGCACCAGCCCCGGCGGCGCCCAGGTCGAGGAAGGCGGCGACTATGATTTCACCCCCGATCGGGTCGTCGCCGACGGTGACGTGATCGAAGGCGCGGGCTGGACCGTCGAGGCCGTCCATACCCCCGGCCATACCTCCAACCACCTGTGCTTCGCGTTCCGGGAAGAGAATCTGTTGTTTTCCGGCGATCACGTGATGGGTTGGTCGACCACCGTGGTCTCGCCCCCCGACGGCGACATGGCCGCCTACATGGCCTCGCTGGTCAAGCTCCGGGCGCGCGACGAGCAGCGCTACTGGCCGACCCACGGCCCCGCGATCGACGATCCCGAGCCCTATGTGGCGTCGTTCATCGCCCATCGCCAGGAACGCGAGCGCCAGATCGGGCGCTGCCTCGCCGACGGCCTGGCCACGATCCCGGAGATGGTGGCGGTGATCTACGCCGAGGTCGACCCCAAACTCCACCGCGCCGCCGGCCGCTCGGTGCTCGCCCATCTGATCCACATGGTGGACAGCGGCCGCGCCGCCTGCGCCGGCCCGCCGGCGATCGAGTCCCGCTACCGCCCGCCCGACTGATCCGCTGGCGCCGGATGCAAGCTGGCGCGGGTGCGTGTAAGCTCATCGGCGGAGGGGCGCATCGATGACCGACATCGCCAAGTGGCTGGACGGGCTTGATCTCGGGCAATACGCCGGGGCGTTCGCCGAGAACGACATCGACGCGCGCGCCCTGCGCCACCTCACCGACCAGGACTTGAAGGACATCGGCATCACGTCCCTGGGCCACCGCCGCATTCTGCTCGGCGCCGTCGGCGACTTGCCGACCCCGGACTCGGGCCCGAGCGACGCCGTTCATCCGGCCCCCGCGCCGGAGGCCGAGCGCCGCCAGTTGACGGTGATGTTCTGCGATCTGGTCGGCTCGACCGCGTTGTCGGAAAAGCTCGATCCGGAGGAGCTGCGCGAACGCATGCGGGCCTATCGCAAGGCCTGCGCCGATGTCATCGGGCGCTATGGGGGCCATGTCGCCCAATATCTGGGCGACGGGGTGATGGTCTATTTCGGCTGGCCCAAGGCCCATGAGGACGACGCCCAGCGGGCCGTCCGCGCCGGCCTCGATATCGTTGAATCGGTCGCGGCGCTCGAAGCCGAGACGGCATTGGCGGTGCGCGTCGGCGTCGCCACCGGGCTGGTGGTGGTCGGCGAGAGCGGCGCGGACGAGGGCGCCGACGCCACGCTCGCGGTCGGCGAGACACCCAACATCGCCGCCCGCATCCAGGGGCTGGCCGAGCCGGGCGCGGTCGCCATCGCCCAGAGCACGAGACGTTTGTTGGGCGGCGCGTTCGCGCTCGATGACTTGGGGACCCATGACGCCAAGGGTGTTTCGGGCGGGCTGCGCGTCCATCGGGTGCTCGGCGCGGTGGAGACCGAAAGCCGGTTCGAGGCAACCCACGGCGCTGCGCTGACGCCTTTGGTTGGGCGGGAGCACGAGATCGGTCTGATGTTGGAGCGATGGCAGCAAGCCAAGGAGGGCGAAGGCCAAGTAGTGCTGCTAACGGGCGAACCCGGCATCGGCAAGTCGCGCATCGCCCAGACCCTGCGCGAACGGATCGGCGATGAACCGCACACGCGTCTCCGCTACCAGTGCTCGCCCTATCACACCAGCTCGGCGTTCTATCCCATCGTCGAGCAGATCGCGCGCGCCGCGCGTTTCGACCGCGCCGACGGGCCCGATGCCAAGCTCGACAAGCTGGAGGCTTTGCTGAGCCAGTCGGCGGAGGACGTGGCAAAGGTCGCACCTTTGTTCGCGGCGATGCTGTCGCTGCCGGTGGATCGCTATCCGCCATCCAACCTAAGGCCGCAAAGGCAGAAGGAAGACACCATCACAACCCTGGCCGATCAGACGATTGCGTTGTCACGGCAACAACCGGTGCTGATGATCTTCGAGGACGCGCACTGGATCGACCCGACGACGTTGGATGTCCTGGGAGCAATCATCGACCGGCTAGAGGATGCACCGGTGTTGCTTGTCATCACCTACCGGCCAGAGTTCGAACCACCTTGGACAGGCCATGGGCACGTCACCCTGCAAGGTCTCAACCGCCTCGGCCGCCACCAGGGTGAGGACATGGTGGCAAAGGTCACTAGCGGTAAGTCGTTGCCCGACGAGGTGCTCAGTCAAATCGTTGCCAAGACTGACGGCGTGCCGCTGTTCGTGGAGGAGCTGACCAAGACCGTGCTGGAAGCTGGCTTCCTCAAGGACTCGGGCGATCGTTACGAGCTTGACGGCCCGCTGCCACCGCTCGCAATTCCCTCCACGCTCCAGGGCTTCTTGGTGGCACGCCTCGACCGTCTGTCCCAGGTCAAGGAGGTCGCGCAGATCGGCGCCTGTATCGGCCGCGTGTTCGCCTACGATCTGCTCGCCGCTGTTGCGCCACTCGGCGACAACGAACTCCAGGACGCCGTCAAAGAACTCGTCAACAGTGAATTGGTGTTCCGCCGCGGCGCCCCGCCCGACGCCACCTATGCGTTCAAGCATGCCCTGGTCCAGGACGCAGCCTATGAAAGTCTGCTCAAGAGCCGGCGGCAGCATCTTCATGGCCGCATCGCCACTGTCCTAGAGGAGCAGTTCCCGGACGCGGTTGAGAACCAACCGGAACTCTTGGCTCATCATTACACTGAAGCCGGTCTGATCCAGCTAGCGATCGGTCATTGGCTCGAGGCCGGTAAGCGCGCATCGGCTCGATCGGCCAATATCGAAGCAATCGCGCAACTGCGCAAAGGGCTTAGGTTGGTGCTCGGCCAGCCGGAAAGCCAGGACCGGGACCGGCAGGAACTGGACCTCCAGGTCGCCCTTGGCCCTCCTTTCTTCGCGACCAAAGGATACGCGGCATCGGAGGTAGGTGAAATTTACACGAGGGCACTTGAATTATGCCGGCGCCACGGGAATCCGCCCCAAATTTTCCAGGTTCTGTACGGAATGAGCGCGCATCAGATGATCGGAGGTCAACACATCCGGGCCCGCAACACGGGTGAGGAGTTTGTCAGCGAAGCAGAAACAAAAAGAGATTTGGCGGCGCGCGTCGTCTCCCATCGTGTTTTTGGTACGGTTTTATTCTTCACTGGCGAATTCGCTCGCGCCCGTCGGGAAATAGGGCGCACCCTCGAACTATATGATGACCAGAACCACAAAACCCTCAGCGACCAGTATGGACATGATCCCCGTGCTTGGGCTCTTAGTTATTTGTCGGCCACGCTCTGGGTGCTCGGTTATTCCCACCAGGCGCTTAGGAAGATGGGCGAGGGCATAGCCCAGGCTGAGAAATTGGCGCATCCGCACAGTCTCGCGGCAGTGAATTTCCACTCATCGCGTTTGCATTTATTCAGACGGGAGCCTCGCGAGTCGCTCTTGAGCGCAAATGCGGTGCAGAGCATTGGAACCGAGCAAGGCGACCCCGAATGGGTGGCGTTCTCGAAAATTCTAAGGGGCTGGGCGCGTGCCGAGCAAGGTGAAATTGCCGGCGGCATCGAGGAAGCTTCAGAGGGATTGGATTGGTGCCGTTCGGGCGGAACAATAGTAAACATGCCAGGATTCCTTGGCGCTTTTGCCGAGGCTCTTGAGCACGCTGGTCGGCCGGATGAAGCACTTCGGGCGATTTCCGAGGGGCTAGAGATTGCCGAGGAAACTGAAGAACGATGGTATGACGCCGAATTACATCGACTAAAGGGCAATTTATCACGGCGGGGCCCCAAACCTGACGAAGCCTCCGCCATAGATGATTACCGTCGGGCCATCGAAATCGCCCAATCTCAAGATGCCAAGTCCTGGGAACTCCGCGCCGCGACCAGCCTCGCCCGCCTGTGGCAAGCCCAAGGCAAGACCGCCGAAGCCCGTGACCTGCTCAGCCCCGTTTACGGCTGGTTCACCGAGGGCTTCGACACCGCCGACCTGAAGGACGCCAAGGCGCTGCTCGACGAATTGGCGTAGCCCCGATCCCCGCATTCTCCGTACACAAGGAAGCAAACCCGATGTCGAAATTGAAGATTTACGGGATTCCCGCGTCGCGGGCGTTTCGGTGCCTGTGGATGGCCCACGAGTTGGGCCTCGACTTCGAGCTGGTGCCGATCGATTTCGCGACCGGGGCGCATCGGGAGGCGTCCTATGTGGCGGTCAATCCCAACGCCAAGATACCGGCCATCGACGACGATGGGCTGGTGCTCTGGGAATCGATGGCGATCAACCTCTATCTGGCCAAGAAACACGGGCAGGGCCTGTGGCCGGAGACGCTGGCCGACGAGGCGCGCGCCTGGCAGTGGAGCTTCTGGGTCATGACCGAGATCGAGAAGCCGCTGTTGAGCGCGCTGTTTCATCGTTTTCTGCACCCGAAGGACAAGCGCGACCCGGCGGTGGCCGAAGCCTCGCTGGCTGAAATCCGGGCCCCGCTCGCGGTACTGGACGCGGCCCTGGACGGGCGCGATTATCTGCTCGGGGGGGCGTTCTCGGTCGCCGATCTCAATGTGGCCGCGGTGTTGTCCTGGGCACGGCTCGCCCGGATCGATCTGTCGGCGACGCCCGCGCTCGATGCTTGGCTCGGCCGCTGCCTCGACCGCCCGGCCGCCGCCGCCGCCAGT
>CAJWQN010000097.1 GCA_913045505.1 uncultured Rhodospirillaceae bacterium
GAGGAGGTTGTTGGTGGCCTGGGCGGACGTGACCGCTTGTTATCGTGCCTTGATGGACGACGCGCCGGGAGCCGCGCCGCTCGAATCACGATGGCGGGATTTCGCCGACGCCGTCGCCGGGACCCGGCGGACGCCACCCGGCCATCTGCGCCTGGTGCTCGAATCCCTCGACCGAATGGGGCCGTGTCGGGCACCGGAGGAGATCGTCATTCTCGATCATGGCTGCGGCGGCGGCCGAACCCTTCTGTACTTGCTGGCGCTGGGATACCGCCAAATCCACGGGGTCGATCTGGGCGGCCCGATCGAGCGCCTGAACGCGGTCGCCATGGCCGCCGGTCTGACGCCGCCCCGATTCTTCGCCCATGACGGGACCCGGCTCCCACTGCCGGATGCGAGCGTCGATCTGATTTTCAGCCAGCAGGTGCTCGAACATGTCGCCGACCGGGTGGTCGAGGCTTACTATGCCGAGGAGGGCCGGGTGCTCACGGCCGGCGGCGTCGCCGTCCATCAGGTGCCCCATCGACTGGTGCCCTATGATTCCCATACCCGAACCTGGTTCCTGCATTATTTCCCGCCCGGCCCGCGGCGGGTGGCCTATCGGTGGCTGGGTCGGGATCCCGACTATGTGGAAAGCATGCTCCACCTGCGTTGGCCCTCCTATCACCGGGCGCAGATGCGGCGCCATGTCGGCGGCACCCGCGATCTGACGTTGCGCCGGCTGCGCGAGGTTCGTGATTTCGATACCGCGGGCGGGCCGGTCTATGACGGCCCCAGGCGCCTGCGGCGGCTTCTGGAACAGGCCATCGACCTGCCGGTCGCCGGCCGTTGGCTGGGGGCCGTGCTGCGCAATTTCGTGATGATCGATTCCGTGTCCGTGAAGGAGTAGGGGCCTCGTGCCGAACACCAATTATTACGCGGGCATGCCGCTCGACCGCGACGACGGATTGCGCCGGGACGCGGCCCGGGTGGCCAGGCTGCGCGCCGATCCGTCGAGCCGCACCCTACCCCTGTGGCGCGACAGGCATCTGATCACGGGCCGCGAATCGCCGCGCCCGGTGTGGCAAACCGGCGCGTCCTCGGTCGCCCTGCTGTCCGGTGACCTCGACTGGGTCCTGCTCGGTCGTGGCGACGGTATCGCCCATTTCGCGGTCGATGTCTCCCATCTCGACGAGGCCGACCGGGACGCGCCCTTCGCCGGCCAGGGTGTGTTCGAGGACTTGCGGGCTATCGGCCCGCTGCTGGCCCGCGACGACGGCGCGATCATGGCCTATGCCCGCGGCCTGCTCTACTGGCATCGCCGGCACCGCTTTTGCGGCGTCTGCGGCGACCCGACGGAAAGCCTCGGCGGCGGTCATGTCCGAAAATGCTCGAACTCCGATTGCGGGGTCGAGCACTTCCCGCGCACCGACCCGGCGATCATCGTCCTGGTCGCTCACGGCGAGAAGTGCCTGCTCGGCCGCCAGCGGATTTGGCCGGCGGGCATGCATTCCACACTCGCCGGATTCGTCGAGCCCGGCGAGAGTCTGGAAGAGGCCGTGATCCGCGAGGTTTACGAAGAGTCCGGGGTCCGGATCGCGGCCAAGCCGATCTACCGGTCGTCCCAGCCGTGGCCGTTTCCGGCCTCGATCATGCTCGGCTTCCAGGCCGAGGCGGAGAGCGATTCGCTCACAGTGGACACCGACGAACTCGAATATGCCGGCTGGTATCACCGCGACTGGCTGCTGGCCTCGCCCGAGGACAAGACGTTCCGCCTGCCGCGCAAGGATTCGATCGCGCGGCGCCTGATCGAGGACTGGCTCGAAGAGCAGCGCTGAGACGCCCGCTCAGTGGCCGAGCGCGATTTCGCCGCGTTCGCGGAAGGGATGGGCCGGGTAGACGCCGAGGATGCGGACCGAGCGCGAGAAGAAGCCCAGTTCCTCGAACGCCAGGCGCACTGCCTTCTGGTTGGGGTGACCTTCGACCTCGGCAAAAAACTGGGTCGCGGTGAACGAGTCCTCGAGCATGTAGCTTTCCAGCTTGATCATGTTGACGCCGTTGGTGGCGAAGCCGCCGAGCGCCTTGTAGAGCGATGCCGGAATGTTGCGGACCTCGAACACGAAAGTGGTCATCACCGGCCCCTGGTCCGGGTCCGGATCGATCGGGTCCGAGGCCATGATCACGAAGCGGGTGGTGTTGTGGGCGGCGTCCTCGACATCGGAGCGCAGAACTTGGAGATCGTAGATGCGGGCGGCCAGGGTCGAAGCCACCGCGGCGGCATCGGTATCGCCACGCGCGGCGATGTCGGCGGCGGCGCCGGCGGTGTCGGCGACCGCGTGGGGCTCCAAGCCCAACTCGCGAATCAGGTCGCGGCATTGAGCGAGGGCGTGGATATGGCTGTAGACCCGCTTGATGGCCGCGAGGCTGGTCCCTTTCGTTGCCAGAAGCTGGTGGTTGACCCGCTGAAAATGCTCAGCCACCACATGCAATCCGGAGTCCGGAAGCAAATGATGAATGTCCGCGACCCGGCCGGCGACGGAGTTCTCGATCGGGATCATGGCCAGGGCGGCACGGCCTTCGCTGACCGCCGCGAACGTGTCGTCGAAGGTCTCGCAGGGCAGTGGCGTCATGTCCGGATAGGCGCTCAGGCAGGCCATGTTGGAATAGGCCCCGGGCACGCCTTGGAACGCGATCAGCCGGCTCGGGTTTTCGGTCATCGCGATTCGCGGCCCCGGCGCGCGGCCATGATCCGGCGCGCCCGTTCCAGGTCCCCCGGGGTATCGACACCCAGCGGAATCGAGTCGACGAGCGCCACGTCGATACGCATGCCGGCGTCCAATGCCCGCAATTGCTCGAGCCGCTCGCGCTTTTCCAGCGGGCTCGGCGGCAACCCCACGAAGCGTTCGAGCGCCGCCCGCCGATAGCCGTAAATGCCGATATGGTGGAACAGCGGGCCTTCACCCCAGGGCGCCGGGCCGCGGGTGAAGTAGAGCGCCCGGCCGATCAGGGAACCGCGCTCGAACCCGACCACGGCCTTGACCACGTCCGGGTTCTCGCACTCCCGCAGATCGATGATTTCGCTGGCCAGGGTCGCGATGTCGACTTGCCGCTCCCCGAGCGGGTCGAGCACGGCGCGGATCGCGGCCGGATCGATCGCCGGCAGGTCGCCTTGCAGATTGATCACCACGTCGGCCCGGCGGTTGGGGTCGGCCTCCTCGAGTGCCTCGTGAATCCGATCCGAGCCCGACGGGTGATCGGGCCGGGTCATCACCGCGCGCCCGCCGGCGGCTTCGATAACCTTTGCGATCGACCGATCGGCGCAGGCGACCACCACCGGCCCGACCTCCGATTCGACCGCGCGCCGCCAGACATGGACGATCATCTCCTCGCCCTCGATCGGCGCCAGCGGCTTGTCGGGCAGCCGGGTCGAGGCCAAGCGTGCCGGAATCAGCACGACGGCGGAAAGCGAGGCTGGCATGACGTGATCTCGAGGCCTGCATGATAGGCGGCGGCCGGATTCATGCCACCGGACAACCGTTATAAATCTTGCGCGGCGGCGGGAAAAGTCGTTACCTTGGCCACCAGCGGCGATGCAGGTTTGGCACCGGGTGGGGCATGTCGTCTATCGAAATCAACAAATATGTCGGCGCGATCCTGGGTGCCTGTCTGTTGGCGTTGACGTCGGGCTTGATCGCCGAGGGGTTGACCGCCGTGCATACGGGCCCGGAGTCGCCGGTCTACGTGGTCGAAAGCACCGACTCGGAGGAGTCCGCCGACCCGGCCGAGGCCGAGGCCGGGGGGGAAGTTCCGCCGCTGGGGACGCTGCTCGCCGCGGCCGATTCGGCGGCCGGTGAGAAGGCGGCCAAGAAATGCAAGGCCTGCCATACGTTCGATCAAGGCGGCGCCACCAAGATCGGCCCCAACCTGTGGAACGTGATCGGCGCCAAGAAGGCCGGGACGGCCGGGTTCTCCTATTCGGCCGGATTCGGGGCGCTGGAGGGGAGCTGGGCGTTCGAGGATCTCGACGCCTTCCTGACCTCGCCCAAGTCTTACGTGACCGGCACCAAGATGGTGTTCGTGGGTCTCAAGGACGCGGTCCAGCGCGCCAATATGATCGCCTATTTGCGCGGCTTGTCGGACTCCCCGGCGCCGTTACCGGACGCCGAGTAGCGCCACCACCCCGGTTCGCCCGCGCCGTCGCCGCCGCGCCGACCGCCATCTGAACGGGATCCGGACATGATCGCTCGCTCCAAGAGAACCGCCTTAGCGGCCGGACTCATGCTTGCCCTGGCGGTGCCGCCATGCACGGCGGTCGCCCAGGGCGAGACCCTCAAGAGCCATGCGCTATCGATGTATGGCGACGTCAAATACGGGCCGGACTTCACCCATTTCGACTATGCCAATCCGGACGCGCCCAAGGGCGGCGAAGTGCGCCTGGCGGCGATCGGCAGTTTCGACAGCCTCAATCCGTTCATCATCAAGGGCGTGTCGGCGACGGGCATGGGCCTGATTTACGACAATCTGGCGGTCGGCTCCCAGGACGAGGCGTTCACCCAATACGGCGCCCTGGCCGAGACCATCGAGATACCCGAGGACCGCTCCTGGGTCGCGTTCACCCTGCGCCGAGGCGCGCGCTGGCATGACGGCGAGCCGGTCACCGCCGAGGACGTGATCTTCAGCTTCGAGATTCTGACCACCAAGGGCAACCCGTTCTTCCGCAGCTATTACGCCGATGTCGAAAAGGTCGAAAAGTTGGGCGAACGCACGGTCAAGTTCACCTTTGGCAGCGGCATCAACCGCGAACTGCCCTTGATCATGGGCCAGCTCACGGTCTTGCCCAAGCATTACTGGCAGGACCGCGCCTTCGACCAGACCACCCTCGAGCCGCCGCTCGGCAGCGGCCCGTACCGGATCGAGACGCTCGATCCCGGCCGCTCGATCACGTATCGGCGGGTCCCCGATTACTGGGGCCGGGACCTGCCGGTCAATCGCGGCCAGAACAACTTCGATCTGCTGCGCTACGACTATTACCGGGATTCGACCGTCGCGATCGAGGCGCTCAAGGCCCATGAGTACGACTTCCGGCCGGAGAATATTTCCAAGGAATGGGCCACCGCCTACGACCTTCCGGCGGTCGCCGAGGGCCGCCTGATCAAGGAGCTGGTCCATCACCAGAGCCCGACCGGCATGCAGGGGTTCGTGTTCAACACCCGGCGGCCTAAGTTCGCCGATCCGCGCGTTCGCCAGGCCCTGGCCTATGCGTTCGATTTCGAATGGACCAACACGAATTTGTTCTACGGCCAATACTCCCGCACCAAGAGCTATTTCTCCAATACCGAGCTCGCCTCCACAGGTTTGCCCCAGGGCCAGGAGTTGGACATCCTGGAGCGCTTTCGGGGCCAGGTGCCCGAAGAGGTGTTCACCACCGCCTACGAGCCGCCGGCGACCGACGGGTCCGGCGAGATTCGCGAGAACCTGCGCGCCGGGCGCGAAATTCTGGAGGCCGCCGGCTGGACCATTCGGGACGGGGTGCTGATCGACCCCGAAACCGGAGCGGCCGTGGAAATCGAGTTTCTGCTCGTCTCGCCGGCGTTCGAGCGCATCGTCGGGCCGGTGGTCCAGAACCTGAAGCGCCTCGGCATCGAGGCGAAGATTCGGATCGTCGATCCGGCCCAATACCAGAACCGGCTCGACGAGTATGATTTCGACGTCATCGTGCTGGCGCGCGGCCAGTCGCTCAGCCCGGGTAACGAGCAGCGCGGCTATTGGACGTCCCAAGTCGCCGATATCAAGGGCGGCCAGAACTTTCCCGGCATCAAGGACCCGGTGATCGACTCGCTGGTCGAATTGGTGATCGGCGCCCCCGATCGGGCCAGCCTGGTCGCCGCGACCCGGGCCCTGGATCGGATGTTGTTGTGGGGCCATTACGTGATCCCCCACTGGCATATCCGGAGCTTTCGCCTGGTCTACTGGAACATGTTCTCCAAACCCGCGACACCGCCGAAATACGGCCTCGCGTTTCCGGCCACATGGTGGGTGGACCAGACCAAGCTGGCGGCGTTGCAGACCGGGGAGACCGGCGCGGCCGAGGCCCAGGCGGCGCCCGAGGCGGAACCGGTGGTCCGGGCGGCGGCGGACACCGCGCCCGAGCCCGGCGAGGATACCCTGCCCGACCGCGACCGGGAGCGCTCGATCTATCTTGCCCTGGCCGGGTTCGCGATCATCGCCCTGGCGGCTTGGTGGTGGCGCCGCTCGCGTAGCCGCCCAACCTCGTAGTCCGACCGGACGGCCATGGCCATGGCGCGGCGATGACCGCCTATATCATTCGCCGGCTGCTGCTGATCGTCCCGACCCTGCTCGGGATCATGGTCATCAATTTCATCGTCATTCAGGCGGCTCCGGGCGGCCCGATCGAGCAGTTGATCGCCCGCTATTCCGGCACCGGGGTCGATGTCACCGCCCGGATCAGCGGCTCCGATCGCACCGAGACCCTGAGCCAGGACCGGCCCGGCCCGGCCCGCGACGGCGGTACCAGCAAGTATCGCGGCGCCCAGGGGCTGGACCCCGATTTCATTCGCGAGCTCGAGGTGATGTACGGCTTCGACAAGCCGGCGCACGAGCGGTTCCTGAAAATGCTCGGCGATTATGCGACTTTCGATTTCGGCAACAGCTTTTTCCGCGACCAGCGGGTGGTGGATCTGGTGCTCGACAAGATGCCGGTGTCGATATCGCTGGGATTGTGGACGACCCTCCTGGTCTACCTGATTTCGATTCCTCTCGGTGTCGCCAAGGCGGTGCGCGACGGTTCCCGATTCGATTTATGGACCTCGGGCGTGGTGGTGATCGGCAACGCCATCCCGAGCTTCCTGTTCGCGATCCTGCTGATCGTGCTGTTCGCCGGTGGCCGCTATTTCGACTGGTTCCCCCTGCGTGGCCTGACCTCGATCGATTGGGACAGCCTGGCCCCCGTCGATCAGGTGATCGACTACTTCTGGCATTTGGCGTTGCCCATTTTGTCCATGGTAATCGGCGGCTTCGCCGGACTGACCCTGCTGACCAAGAACTCGTTCCTGGAGGAAATCAACAAGCAATACGTGGTCACCGCCCGGGCCAAGGGCCTGGCCGAGCGGCGGGTGCTGATCGGGCACGTGTTCCGCAACGCGATGCTGATCGTGATCGCCGGATTTCCCAGCGCCTTCATCGGCATCCTGTTCACCGGCGCGTTGCTGACCGAGATCATCTTCTCGCTCGACGGGCTCGGGCTATTGGGGTTCGAGGCGGTGGTCAGCCGCGACTACCCGGTCATGTTCGCCTCGCTCTATTTCTTTACCCTGCTCGGCTTGATCATGCAGTTGGTCGGCGATCTCACCTATACGATCATCGATCCCCGGATTGATTTCGAATCCCGGGAGGTGTGAGGTGCGAAACGGCGAGCGGGACTCGGATTCGACGCCCGCCGCGCCGGCGCCCGTCGAGGCGCGGCTGGGCCGGTTCCGGGTCTCGCGCCTGACCCTGCGCCGACTCCAGAATTTCCGCCGTAACCGGCGCGGTTATTGGAGCCTGTGGGTTTTCCTGTGCCTGTTCGTGATCAGCCTGCCGGCGGAGTTCATCGCCAACGACAAGCCGCTCCTGGTCCAGTACCAAGGGGACTATTTCCTGCCCGTCTTCAAGGCCTATCCGGAAACCGTGTTCGGCGGCGATTTCGCCACCGAAGCCGAGTATCGCGACCCGTTCGTCAAATCGAAGATCGAGGCCGCGGGCTGGATGCTGTGGCCGCCGATCCCGTTCAGCTATCGGACCATCAGTTACGATCTCGACACACCGGCGCCGGCGCCGCCCAGCGCGGAGAATTGGCTGGGCACCGACGACCAGGCGCGCGACGTGACCGCGCGGCTAATCTACGGCTTCCGCATTTCGGTCCTGTTCGGCCTGATTCTGACCTTCTTCGGCTCGATCGTCGGGATCATGGTGGGCGCGGTGCAGGGCTATTTCGGCGGCCTGATCGATCTCCTCGGCCAACGGCTGATCGAAATCTGGTCGGGGCTGCCGATGCTCTATCTGCTGATCATCCTGGCCAGCGTGGTCGAGCCCAATTTCTGGTGGCTGCTGGGGCTGATGCTGCTGTTCAGTTGGATGGGTCTGGTCGGCGTGGTCCGCGCCGAATTCCTGCGCGCGCGCAATTTCGATTTCGTCCGCGCCGCCCGCGCGCTCGGCGTTTCGGACGCCGGCATCATGACCCGCCACGTGCTGCCCAACGCCATGGTCTCGACCCTGACCTTCCTCCCCTTCATCCTGACCGGTTCGGTCACCGTCCTCACCTCCCTCGATTTCCTGGGCTTCGGCCTGCCGCCGGGCTCGCCTTCGCTGGGCGAGCTGCTGAACCAGGGCAAGAACAACCTGCAGGCGCCCTGGCTCGGGTTCACCAGCTTCTTCGTGCTCGCGATCATGCTCTCGCTCTTGGTGTTCATCGGCGAGGCCGTGCGCGACGCCTTCGACCCGCGCAAGACCCTGGCGTGACCATGGGCGCCAGAGGGGGACTCAGACCTTGAGCCTGCTCGAAGTCCGCAACCTCGGTGTCACCTTCGGCGTCGAGGGTCGCGATGTCGAGGCGGTGCGCGGCATCTCGTTCGATATCGATCAGGGCGAGACCGTCGCCCTGGTCGGCGAAAGCGGCTCCGGCAAATCCGTGACCGCGCTCTCGGTGCTCCAGCTCCTTCCCTATCCGCGCGCCCGCCATCCCCATGGCAGCGTTCGTTTCGACGGCGCCGAATTGCTGGGCGCGCCGGAACCTGTGCTGCGCGGCATTCGCGGCAACCGCATCTCGATGATCTTCCAGGAGCCGATGACCTCGCTCAACCCTCTCCATACGGTCGAGAAACAGATCAACGAGACCCTGATCCTGCACAAGCGGCTGACCCGCGCCCAGGCGCGTCGGCGCACCCTGGAGCTGCTCAAGCTGGTCCGCCTGGCCGACGCCGAGGACCGCCTGGCGGCCTGGCCCCATCAGTTGTCCGGCGGCCAGCGCCAGCGGGTGATGATCGCCATGGCGCTGGCCAACGAGCCCGATCTGCTGATCGCCGATGAGCCGACCACCGCCCTCGACGTGACCATCCAGGCCCAGATTCTCAAGCTGCTCGCCGATCTCCAACAAGAACTCGGCATGGCGGTGCTGCTGATCACCCATGATCTGACCATCGTCCGCAATGTCGCCAAACGGGTCTGCGTGATGACCCAGGGGCTGATGGTCGAGGACGGCCCGATCGAGAGGGTGTTCGAGCACCCGAAACACGCCTATACCCGCAAGCTGCTGGCGGCGGAGCCCACCGGCGCGCCGCCGGCCGCCGACGAGTCGGCCGATGCGGTGATGGCGGCCCAGGACTTGAGGATCTGGTTTCCGATCCGGCGCGGATTGCTGCGCCGGACGGTCGGCCATATCAAGGCGGTCGACGGGGTTACGGTCAGCGTCCGCGCCGGCCAGACCGTGGGCGTGGTCGGCGAATCGGGCTCGGGCAAGACCACCTTGGGGCTGGCCCTACTGCGCCTGATCGGGAGCGACGGGCCGATCCAGTTCGAGGACCGCGAAATCCAGGGCCTGAAAAGCGGCCGCCTGCGCGGCCTGCGCCGCCAGATGCAGATCGTGTTCCAGGACCCG
>CAJWQN010000098.1 GCA_913045505.1 uncultured Rhodospirillaceae bacterium
CGAGCAGCAGTTTCTCGCAGGCCGCGAGCCAGAGTTTGGCGTAGTTCCGATTGATGCTCTCATGGTCGCCGGTCAGCACGGCCTCGGCCGCCTCGGCACCGTCCGCCGAATGTCGGTAATGTCCCGGCGGACTGATCTCGACACTGAACTTGTCGACCCACTCGGGCCAAGCGTAGTGGCCTTGTTCAAACAGCTTCATGACAATGGCGATGCTCCGGGCCGCGGCCTCGTCGGCATATAGCGCGCCGTCATCGTCCCGGATCAACTGTGCGAGATCCACCGGTGTTCGTCCTTCGCCCATCACTTGCCTCCACGGCCGCCCGATATGCGCCAACCCGACCGCGACCGTATGTCAAGCCGGTTGCAACTGGTAGTCCCAAAGATTGAAGTTGAGGCTGTGTCCGCCGGCGGTTTCCCCACCCCAGATCTCGGACGCCGTAAACCGCACGCAATAGACATGCTGCAGGGTGTCGGCGGCGCCGTGATCGTGGCCATGCTCCAGTGCCTCGGGAAGAACGAACAGGCCGCGATCGCTCTCCACCTCGCCTGTCTCGCCGCGCAGGTAGAGCGGTAGATGGGTATGGCCTTCCCTTTTGATTTCGCGCACCAGCACCCGTTGGCCGGCGGCGAACCGCGGCCCCTCGCGCTCGGCCTTGGCAAAGGCGGCAACCCGTTCCTCGAGTTCGGCCTTGGGTACCAGGCCCTTGGCATCCAGCAGGTGCTCGGCGGCGGCCAGCCACAAATGATAAAACCTGGCGCCGTCCTTCTCGCAGTCGGCGAGAAAACGGCTGTAATTGGCCCTGGTGGTGTCTGCTTCGGTCTCGCCGGTCTCGGCCCCGTCGGCACCCCCGACCGAGGCGCCGCCGAAGTACCCGGGCGAATGAATGTGATAGCCCAGATAGTCGTCCCATTCGGCCCAATTGTAATGTCCGTCCCGGTAGAGCGCCATCACCACGGCGAAAGCGTGGGCCTGCCACGGTTCGGCAAAGACCGGTTCGCCGGCGTCACGCGGTAGGGCGGCGCCCGCCTGCCGATCGGGCACGGTCAGGGTCGGCGCGGTCAGCATCTTGCGCATCGACACCCCCGTTCTCGACCTCAGGCGCTATCCAGGTAATCGTCCCAAAGATCGATATTGAGACTGTCCTCGGACGGTGCCTCCGCGTCCCAAAGTTCCTGGGCGCTGAAGCGCACGGAATAGATGTGCTGCGGCCGATCGTCTTGGCCGGCCACACGTGCATCGGGCAGATGGAAGACGCCGTGATCCCGCTCGACGACACCTTCTCTGCCGCGGACATAGCGGGGCAGACGGGTATGCCCGGGCGGATTGATGTTGCGTGCCTTGACGCGATCGCCGGGCTTGAACCTGGGCGCGATATCCAGTTTGAGGCGCGCGGCGCCGGCCTTCTTGTACAGGCCCCGCACCACCTCCAGATCGACGGTTCGCATCACCCCTTCCTTCCGGCGAGATCATCGAGCCGAGCGTCGAATTCCTTTTGCGTGATCACGCCTTTTTCCAACAACAGGGTGATGGTGCCTTCGAGCCAGCGTTCGTAGTAACTCGATCGAAGGTAGTGGGACGGCTCTATGCGTTCCATGGCGTGGCGGAATTCATCGAGTTTGAAGCAAAATCCGGCCATCATCGCATGGGCCAGCGCCAGCATGCGCCCCTCCCATTCCTCGTGGAAGACGGGCTCGTCTTCTTCCCGAACGATGACTCCAAGCCCATGCATGCCGCCCATGTCGTGTACGCCGTTCAAGGTCAATCTCCTTCGCGCCGCCGTCGCCACCGGCGGCCTCGCCGTTCGGCCTCCTGGCTAGTCAGGCCGTGCCACTTTGCTCACGCCGATCATCGAATCCCGGGTCACCAGTTCGGCCAATGCGGTCTCGTCCAGCCGTTCCGTTCCGGCCGGTCTCTCGGGCAGCACCATGTACCGCAGCTCGGCATTGCTGTCCCAGACCCGAACCTTGGTGTCCTCGCTGATTTCGGTTCCGAATTCCCGTAGCACGCCGCGCGGATCACTCGCCGTCCGCGCCCGGTAGGGCGCCGACTTGTACCAGACCGGCGGCAGGCCCAGGGTCGCCCAAGGGAAACAGGAGCACAATGTGCAGACGACAATGTTATGGACGTCAGCGGTGTTTTCGACGACCACCATTTCCTCCCCCTGAACCGCCTCGAAGCCCATTTCGGCAATCGCCGCGGTGCCGTCTTGCAACAGCCGGGTCTTGTAATCAGGATCGGTCCAGGCCCGCGCGACCACTTTGGCCCCGTTCCAGGGACCGAGGCGGTTCTCGAACAATTCGATCAGTTCGTCGATCGCGGCGGTTTCGATCAAGCCCTTTTCGAGCAAAAGGGATTCCAAGGCCTTGACCCGCAACGCCGTCTCCGAATCCGGTCCACGTATGGCATTGGAACTCATGCCGCTTCCCATCTCATTGTTCTTCCTAGCGCGCGAAAAAAAGTGCGATGACTATTGCTCACTGACCGCCAAAACCATGCCGCAACCCGAACAAGCGTCGCGAAGGCGGGGTCCGGCTCGCTCGGGCCGCCTACGCCGGTTGGGCGGCGGCGAAACGGCGGACACGCTTCCGCATTTTCCAATACGCCAGCCGGCTGATCCACCGGCTCAGCCAACCGTGCGGCTTGAGGCCGATCACGTTCAACAGCATGGCGACGATCCGCTCCACCAGATCGGGCGGATAGAGCTTGTAGGCGTGCCCGGCATAGGCCTCGTTGGAGCGCTTGTGATTGAAGCCGCCGGGCCTCTCGTTGGCCGAATGGAAGGCGTAGGCGAGCTCCTCGTCCTGGGCCTCGGCGACCCGGCCGATGACGACGCGGGCGCGCTTCACGAGGCCGACGCCCTCCCTTTCGCGGAGCTGCTTGGAGAACTCCCAGAAGGTCTTGTAGTGGCGCAGCTCGTCGGCCGCGAGGTTGCGGCACAGCTCCTCGAGGACCGGCTCGCCAGTCGCCCGGCGGATCGCCGTGTAGTGGGAGCTGGTGCCGGTCTCGACCACGCAACGCGCAAGAATCTCACCGGTCAGCGAGCCGCGCACCGACCTGCTCACATCGACCGGCACCTGGAAGCCCTCGGTAAAGCGCTTGAAGGCGTCGTCGAAATCGAAGTCGGGACCGGCGAGCTTGGCGTAGTGGGCCAGCACCTTGCCGTGTTTGACCTCCTCGTCGGCCCAGTCCTTGGCCAGCTTGGCAAAACCCGGATCGTCGTGGAATACGTTGCACAGATATTTGGCGTAGACCGGCGCGTTGTGCTCGACCAGGCTCGCCGCCTTGATCAACTTGACGAGGTCGGGATCGACGCGGGACGGCTCGAAGCGGTCCCAATGGATGTCGTCCGCCTGCCAGACGCCGAAGTCGGTCCAATGTGTCATGATCCTTTTCCTCCCATTGGTCGTTCTTCGGCGCGGCCGTGCGCGCCGACGCGGCGGTCAGATCTCGAACGGTTCCGGGATGGCGGCGGCCATGCCGTCGAGCTCGTCGGTGACCACGACCTGGCAGGCCAGTCGCGAGGTCGGACCGCGGCCGAAGGCGAGGTCGAGCATGTCGGTTTCGTCCTCCCGTGGCCCGGGCAGAGTGCTGAAATGGGCGTCGTCGACGACCACGTGGCAGGTCGAGCACGCCAATGAACCCTCGCACGCGCCGTCGATTTCCACGTCCGCGCGGCGGGCCATCTCAAGCAGGGTCTCCCCGGTCTTGGCCGCTACCTCGTTTCGTGCGCCGTCGGCGGTGATGAACGTGATCTTGGGCATGTTCGCCTCCTCCTCGGCGTCTCGATCGTTGGGCCCCATGGCGCTGCCGGCCGGCCAAGATTCGCGCGCGATAGCTGTGTTTGAGCCGGGATTCCCCAAATGACTTTCCGAGCCTAGCAGTGAAGGTAGCATGCAGCGGTTTCCATGGCCAATCCGGGCGTAACCCGGCGCGCCAAGTCGGGCTCCGCTCCATATCGACCTGATTTGGGGACGCCAAGGCGCTTTTGGCCGAGCTCAGGTGAGGGGTTGGGGCGGGCGTGCCTTGGCCAGTTTATCGAATTGTATTAAAGTCTCAAGCAATGGTCGCAACGCTTTGAATGGAACCATATTTGGGCCGTCGGATGGTGCCTTTTCCGGGTCTTGGTGGGTTTCCAGGAAGACCATGGCGACGCCGATCGCGACGGCGGCGCGGGCGAGGATGGGGACGAATTCGCGTTGGCCGCCGCTCCTTCCCCCCTGGCCGCCGGGCTGCTGGACCGAATGGGTGGCGTCGAACACCACCGGATGGCCGGTCGCGGCGAGTATGGGGAGGGCGCGCATGTCGGAGACCAGGGTGTTGTAGCCGAAGCTGGCGCCGCGTTCGCACAAGAGCACGTTGTCGTTGCCCGAGCCGGTGATCTTGGCCGCGACGTTGGTCATGTCCCAGGGCGCCAGAAACTGGCCCTTCTTGACGTTGATCGCCTTGCCGGTCCGGGCGGCGGCGACCAGCAGGTCGGTCTGGCGGCACAGGAAGGCGGGAATCTGCAACACGTCGACGGCCTCGGCCGCGGGCGCGCAGTGCTCCGGCGCATGGACGTCGGTCAGCACCGGGCAGCCATAGGTCTCGCGAAGCTCGGCCAGGATCGGCAGCGCCTCGGTCATGCCGAGGCCGCGCGGGCTCGACAAGCTGGTGCGGTTGGCTTTGTCGAACGAGGACTTGTAGACCAGCCCGACGCCGAGCGCGCCGCAGATCTCGACCAGGGCCTGGCACATCTCCCGGGCATGGGCGCGGCTTTCCAACGCGCAAGGCCCGGCGATCAGGCCCATGGGCAAATCATTGCCGACGTCGAGCGCGCCGATGGCGACGTGGCGGGGCGGGGTCATGGCCCGACCGGCTACACCAGCCGCGACTGGCGAACCGCGGCCTCGATGAACGAGGCGAACAGTGGGTGCGGGTCGAACGGCTTGGATTTGAGCTCGGGATGAAACTGGACGCCGACGAACCAGGGATGATCGTCGAGTTCGATCGCCTCGGGCAGGGTGCCGTCGGGCGACATCGCCGAGAATCGGAGCCCGGCCCGCTCGAGGCGCTCCTTGTAGTTGACGTTGACCTCGTAGCGGTGGCGATGGCGCTCGGTGATGTCACCTCTCCGGTAGATACCTTGGAGCCGCGTGCCGGGCGTCAACGTCGCGCCATAGGCGCCGAGGCGCATGGTCCCGCCCAGATCGCCGCCGACCTGGCGGCGCTCGATCGTGCCGTCATGCATCCATTCGCTCATCAGGCCGACCACCGGGTCCTGGCAGGGACCGAACTCGGTCGAGGACGCGCCCGGCAAGTCGGCCAGATTGCGCGCCGCCTCGATCACCGCCATCTGCATGCCGAAGCAGATTCCGAAATAGGGCACCTTGCGCTGGCGCGCGAAGGCGACCGCGGCCACCTTGCCCTCGGCGCCGCGTTCGCCGAAGCCGCCCGGCACCAGGATGCCGTTGACGTTTTCCAGGGCCTGGACCGTATCGCCGGCCTCGAAGGTCTCCGAATCGATCCAGTCCATGTTGACCCGGACATTGTTGGCGAGGCCGCCGTGATCGAGCGCTTCGGACAGGGATTTATAGGCGTCGGGAAGGCCGGTGTACTTGCCGATCACCGCCACCGACACTTCGCCCTCCGGGCCTCCGGCGCGCTCGACGATATCGTGCCAGCGGCCCAGATCGGGTTCGCCGTCGATGCCGAGGCCGAAGGTCTTGAGCACCTGCACGTCGAGACCCTGGGCGTGGTAGCTGAGCGGCACCTCGTAGATCGAGCGGACGTCCAGGGCCGGGATCACCCGGTCCTCGCCGACATTGCAGAACAGGGCGATCTTGGCCCGCTCGCCGCGCGGAATTTCCTGATCGCAGCGGCACAGCAGGATATCGGGCTGGATGCCGATGCTCCGCAGTTCCTTGACCGAATGCTGGGTCGGCTTGGTCTTGAGTTCACCGGCGGACCGGATGAACGGGATCAGGGTCAGATGAATATAGAGTGCCCGGTCGCGGCCGAGCTCGTTGCCGAGTTGGCGAATCGCCTCCAGGAACGGCAGGCTCTCGATATCGCCGACCGTGCCGCCGATTTCGCACAGTACGAAATCGGCGCCTTGGGTATCGGCGGTGACGAATTCCTTGATCGCGTCGGTGACGTGGGGGATCACCTGGACCGTGCCACCCAGATAGTCGCCCCGGCGTTCCTTGGCGATCACGGTCGAATAGATGCGCCCGGTGGTGACGTTGTCGCTCTTGCGCGCCGGCACGCCGGTGAAGCGCTCGTAATGGCCGAGGTCCAGATCAGTCTCGGCGCCATCGTCGGTGACGTAGACCTCGCCGTGCTGATAGGGGTTCATGGTCCCCGGATCGACGTTGAGATAGGGGTCGAGCTTGCGCAGCCGGACCGTGAACCCGCGCGCCTGCAGGAGCGCCCCCAGGGCGGCGGAGGCCAGCCCCTTGCCGAGTGATGAGACCACGCCGCCGGTGACGAAAATGAACCGGGTCATGGGCGGCTAAGGTAGCGCAATCAGCCGGCGCACCCAAGCGAAAGCGATGCCTGACGGCCACCTAATTGGCGCGATGGGATTTTCCCCGTCACCGGCTACTCGGAGACCGGGACGCCCGGCGGGGGCGCGGGTTCGGAATCATCGGTCGCGGCCGGGGCGGTCTCGATCGCGGGTGCCGCGCCCTGGTCCAGGATCGAGGTCGGCTGGCTCGACCGCGACGCCATGATCGCGAGCAGTAGGCTGGTGGCCATGAAGCACGCGGCCAGGACTGAGGTGGTACGGGTCAACAGATTGGCGGACTGGCGCCCGGACATGAGGCCGGCGAAGCTTCCGCCGCCGAGACCGCCGAGGGCGCCGCCGTCGCTGCGCTGAATCAGCACGACGATGACCAGGGATATGGCCAGAATCAGATGAATGACCAACAGAACCGCCGTCATCGTTTCACCTTGCCGCCTTGTTTACGCGCCGGCCGGCGGGTGGTCTTCCGGTTCCCGGCCGTCGCTACACAAATGGACCAAAACTCATCGACCTTCAAGCTCGCGCCGCCGATCAGCCCGCCGTCGACATTGGCCACAGCCATCAGGGCCTGGGCGTTGGCGCCGTTCACCGAGCCGCCGTAAAGGAGTCGCACCGCCGCCGCCCGCTCACCCAGGCGCCCCTCCAGCCAGGCGCGAAGGGCGCCATGCACTTTGCCGACCTCGGCCGGGGTCGGGGTATGGCCGCTGCCAATCGCCCAGACCGGCTCATAGGCGACCACGAACGGGCGCGCAACCGCCGCCTCGGGCAGGGACCGGGCCAGTTGGTTGCGGACCACGGCCAGGGTCTTCCCGGCCCGACGTTGGGCCGCGGTCTCGCCGACGCAGACGATCGGCGTGAGCCCTGAATCGAGCGCCGCCGTCGCCTTGGCCCGGACCAGGGCGCTGGTCTCGCGATGGTCGCCGCGGCGTTCGGAGTGGCCGAGGATCACGTATCGGCAGCCCGCGTCGGCCAGCATCGGCGCCGCAATATCGCCGGTATGGGCGCCGCTCGTCCGGGGCGCGCAATCCTGCGCGCCGAGGGCGATGGCGCCGCGCCGGCCGCCAAGCGCGCGGCCGATCGTGGTCAGCAGAGTCGCCGGCGGACAGATCAGAATATCGATCGCCGGCGGCCGTTTGCCGGCCTTATCGACCAGCGCCCTGGTCCGGGCCAAGCCATCGGCGCGCAGTCCGTTCATTTTCCAGTTGCCGGCGACCAGGGGACGGCGGAGATCGGTCATCGCTCAGCGGTTCTCGATTTGCGATCGGAAAGTGAAGCCGGGTACCTAGCACAGCCCCGGCGGCGGGCAAAGCGCCGCGACGGCTCGGCAATTTCGCTGTTGCCCGCCCGGCTCCGGCTTTCTATCATGCACCCTCGCGACTCCGAAAGGAGTTGTTCGTTATTTCAATGGTTTAGAGAAGAACTTTCGATCATGTTTGAAGGCCTGCTCGCGCAAGGGAAGTCCCTGCTGGTCAAGCTGTTTCTGGGCCTGATCGCGCTCAGTTTCGCGGTCTGGGGAATCGGCGACGTGTTTCGGGGCGGCAGCGACCCGAGCGTGGCCTCGGTCGGCGGTGTCGAAATCCGGGCCTCCGAGCTGTCACGTCAATACAATCGCGAACTGCAACGCCTGCGCGCGGCCACCAACGGCGAGATCGACGCCGAACAGGCGCGGGCGCTGGGTATTGTCCAACAGACTCTCATATCGATGATCGCCCGCACAGCGCTGGATCGCCAGGCCGCGGACTTCGCCATGGGCGTGGCCGACGAAACCGTACGCCAGGAAATTCGTTCACGGCCCGAGTTCCGCAACGAAATCGGCCGATTCGACCGCCAGATTTTCAATTTGACCCTGGCCCGTGCCCAGTTCAGCGAGGAGGAATATATCGCCATCCTGCGCACCGATATCGCGCGCGACCATCTGACCGGCAGTTTGTCCGGCGGGCTGGTGCCACCGGAGCCGATGATGGATGCCCTCTATCGGTTCCGGGAAGAACGGCGAATCGTCGAGGCGGTTGTCATCGATGCCAAGGACGTGACCGATGTGCCGACCCCAGAAGCGGCCGAGGTCGCCGCCTATCACGGCGACAATCCGGACCTGTTTACGGCGCCCGAATATCGCGCGTTGACATATGTCACCCTGCGCCCGATCGATCTGGTCGACGAAATCGAGATCGACACGGCCGTGATCGAGGCCGAATACGACGCCCGGCTGGACGAATTCACGGTTCAGAGCCGGGTCGACGTCGATATGCTGGTGTTCCCGGACGAGGCCGCCGCCCTGGCCGCGCAAAGCCGCATTCTGGACGGAGAGGATTTCGTCGCCGTCGGCACGGAGCTGACCGGATTCGGCGCCGAAGACATCAAGCTGGGTGAGATCACCCGCGACGACATGCTTCCCGAAATCGCCGACGCGGTGTTCGCGCTGACCGCCGGTGCCGTGGCCCCGCCGGTCCAATCATCTTTCGGTTGGCACCTGGTGCGGGTCAACGAGACGTTTCCGGGCCGGGTCCAGAGTTTCGACGAAGTACGCGCGCAAGTTCGCGAGGACCTGGTGGTCGATCAGGCCATCGACGCCGTGTTCGAGCTGGGCAACCGGTTCGAGGACGAACTGGCGGGCGGCGCGTCGCTCGCGGAGGCCGCGCGCGCCCTCGATCTGGAGGTTGGAAAAATCTCCGCGATCGATCGGCGTGGTTTGGGCGAAGATGGCAAGCCCTACGATCCACAGCCGGCGGTACCCGATTTCCTCGATGCCGCGTTCGACACCGCGCTCGACGAGGAGTCGGGCCTGATCGAATCCGTTGGCAACATCATGTTTCTGGTCCGGGTCGACCGGATCACGGCGCCGGCCGTGCGCCCGCTCGACACGATCGCGGACGAAGTGGCGCGAGCCTGGCGGGGTGCTTATCGCTTGACCCGCGCGGAGGAAATTGCCGGCGAGATCGCGACCGCGGCCGCGGCGGCTTCTGGTGATCTCGGGGCCAGTGCCCGCGCGGCCGGCTTCGAGACCATGATCAGCGCGGCCTTCACCCGCGACGGTCGGGATCTCGATCTCGATCTCGGCGG
>CAJWQN010000099.1 GCA_913045505.1 uncultured Rhodospirillaceae bacterium
CGCCAGGGTATTTTCCCGGACTTGCCACGCGCCTGGTCCCGGGATTTGATCGCCGGGCGGCGCGACACCTCCGAGCCGCTATGGACCCTGATCGCGTTTCAGGCCTGGGCCGACCGGCATGGAGGCGGGGCATGAAGATTCTTCAGCTTTGCGCGGTGGATTTCACCCTCTACCACTTTCTCGTGCCGTTGGTCCGGGGGATGACGGCGGCCGGCCACGAGGTCGTCGCGGTCTGCGCCGATGGCCCGCTGGCGGCCCAGGTTCGCGCCCAGGGCATCCGGGTCGAGACGGTCCCGTTCAGCCGCGACATGTTCGCGTTTCGCCGGCACCTGCGCGCGTATCGCGAACTCTCGGGCCTGCTCCGCAGGGAGCGCTTCGACCTGGTCCATGTCCACACCCCGGTGGCGGCGATGATCGGCCGCCTGGCGGCGTGGCGGGCCGGGGTGCGACGGATCGTCTACACCGCCCACGGATTCTATTTTCACGAACGCATGCCGGCTCCGAAACGCTGGATTCATATCGCGCTCGAATGGCTGCCTGGCCGGGTGACCGACGTGCTGTTCACCCAGGCCGAGGAGGATGCGGCGACCGCCCGGCGCCTGGGTCTGTGCGCCGCCGGCGTCGTCGCCGCGATCGGCAATGGTGTCAGTCCCGAACGATTCCATCCCGCGTCCACTCCGGCCGCCCGGCTGGCGACCCGGCGGGCGCTGGACACGCCGAAGGAGGCCTGCGTGATCGTCGTCATCGGCCGGCTGGTGGTCGAAAAAGGATACCGCGAACTGTTCGCGGCGATGGCCTCGGTCGATGCGGTGCTATGGGTTGTCGGTGAACGATTGGTGAGCGATCATGCTCAGGATATCGGCCCGGCGATCGAGGCGGTGCGGGCGGATCCGACCCTGTCCCGGCGCATCCGCTTCCTGGGTCAGCGGACCGACGTGCCGGAGATCTTGCGGGCCGCCGATATCTTCACCCTGCCCTCGCACCGGGAAGGCATGCCGCGTTCGATCATCGAGGCGATGATGACCGGGCTGGCGGTGGTCGCCACCGACATCCGCGGCAGCCGCGAGGAGGTGTTGGACGAGGACACCGGACTGCTGGTGCCGGTCATGGCGCCGGCGGCGCTGGCCCGCGCCCTCAACCGCCTCATCGAGGCGCCCGAGTTGCGCCGGGCAATGGGGGCTGCGGGGCTGGCCCGTGCCCGCGCGCTCTATGACGAATCGAACGTGATCGCGCGCCAGATCACGCTGCTCGGTCTTTGACGCCGCGCGTGCCGCCGGGCGATCACCATTTGTTGCGCAGCGCGCGCAGGCGCAGGAACACGGTCTCCGGGTCGGGAGAGTCGGGCAGGTCGGGGAAGGACTCACGCAGCCGGGCGATCACCGAAGGACTGTGCAGACGGAAGAACGTATTGAATTCCATCTCCTCGGCCAGGGTCGTCACCAGCGCGTCGTGGGAATCCTGGTGGCGGACCCGGTCGAGCAGGGCCCGGGCCTTGTCGTTGTCGGGTTCCCGGTCGAGGGAAAATTCGAGGTTGTTGGCGAAGTAATCGTGGCCCGGATAGACCTTGGTATCGGCGGGTAGCCTAGCGAGCTGGCCGGCGAAGGTCTGGTAGAGTTCCGCGGGATGGCCGCCGTTGTGGCAATTGCCGGCGCCGGCGTTGAACAGGGTGTCACCGCAAAACAGGCTCGGCTGATCGGTGCGCGAGAGCAGACAGATGTGGCTCATGGTGTGGCCCGGCGTGTCGAGGGATTCGAGTGCCACCGTCTTGCCGATCGTGATCACGTCGCCGGCCTCGAGCCCGACGTCGATCCCCGGAATCTTGTCCTTGGCACCGTGATGGGCCAGCAGCTTGGCGCCGGTCGCCGCGATCATGGCCCGATTGCCGCCGGTGTGGTCGCCATGTTCGTGGGTGTTGAGAACCTGTGTGATCTCCCAGCCGTGCCGTTTGGCCCCGGCCAGGCATTTCTTGTGGTCGAGCGGATCGATCGCCATTGCCTCGCCGGTTTCGGGGCAGGCGATCAGGTAGTTAAAGTTTCGGTAAGCGTTCTCGGTGTATATTTGTTCGACGAGCATGAGACGACCCTCTGGCCGATGCGGGACCAGCTTAGAATAGTCACCCGCGCCGGCCTCCGTCCAGGCGGCGGCGAGGCGTATTTTGCCAAAACCGGCAAATTTCGCTATAGTGGGTCAGGGAGCGATGAGATGATCCGCATCGCCACGCTTCTTTGGCGGGTGGGCGCCAGGCGAAACGGGGGCGGTGTGCGGAGGTTTAGGGATGGTGAAAACCACAATCACGGCAATCGGTATCGGCGCCGCGATCGTCTTGGTGATCGGCATTGTCGGACTGTCCGGCGGCCGCTTCGGGCAAGAGCCCCCCGAGGCCGCGACCGCCGATGGTTTTCCGCCCTTGGGAGAATATGTCGCCCTGGCTTGCGAGCGCATGGTCGAGAGGGTGATGATCGGCTATAGCGACTATCAGCGGATCGATTTGTCTCACGGGGACATCGTCGCCGTCGAGTTCGTCGCCCAGGATCCGGATGGTGCGTTGTTCCGCGGTCGCGGCGAATGCACGTTCGCCGGTGACGAGAAGTTTCCGCCCCTCCAGTCGCTGGTCATCAATGACTTGGTCCATCCCTTGGATGAGGCTCTGCAGGCCTATTGGATGCTCGATGTGGGCGATGCCTTGGCCGAGGTTCAGGACATTCGCGCATTCGCCGACATCATGCCGGCGGCGGGCGGAGAGGGCGCGCGCGAATAGGCTTCTCGCGCCCCGGTCATGATCCGCTTGGCGGCGGCCGCGGTGCTGGGGCCGTCGCTTCTCGTTGGGGCCGGCACCATCTCCGCTCAGACCGGGAGTCGGACGCAAGCGCGAAGTCCGCCCATCGGCGCCGGCCCGAGCACAACTTCGCCGCCATGATTGCGGATCACGTCGCGGGCGATGGTCAGGCCGAGCCCGATGCCGCCGGTCTCCAGGTTGCGCGACTGGTCAAGCCGGTGGAACGGCTTAAAAACGGACTCGCGTTGCTCGGGCGGAATCCCGGGGCCATCGTCGTCGATCGTGATCTCGACCAGATCGTCGTCGGTGGTGGCGCTGACCAGAATCCGTGAGCCGTGGCGGGCGGCATTGTCGATCAGATTGGTGAGCGCGCGCCTGACCGCGTGTCTCCGAAGGGTGAGCACGAGGCCGGGCGCACAGTGGAGCTCGATGGTCGCGCCCTTGCGCCGGGCGCTGGTCACGACCTCGCCAAGGACCTCGTCGAGGCGGGTCGGCACCGGGACTTCCGCGCCCTCGCCGCGCGCGAACGACAGATAGCCCTCGACCATTTTTTCCATCTCGCCGACATCGGTGCGCAGATCGCGGGTGGCGTCGCCGTCGGGCAGCATGGCAAGCTGCAGCTTCATCCGGGTAAGCGGCGTCCGAAGGTCGTGGCTGACCCCGGCCAACATCTCGGTGCGCTGTGAAATCTGGCGCTGGATGCGGGCGCGCATCCTCAAGAACGCGTTCGCCGCCTGACGCACCTCGCGCGCGCCCTCGGGCTTGAAATCCACCACCTGGACACCCTTGCCGAAGCTGTCGGCGGCGTGGGCGAGGCGGCGGATGGGGCGAATCTGGCGGCGCAGGAGATAGATCGCGAACAGGAGCAGGATCAGCGAGGTGCCGGTCATCCAGCCGAAAAACACATAGGTCGTCGAACTGAACAGCCGTTTGCGCGGCACGACCACGCGAAGAAGCCCGTCGGGTAGCGCGATTTCGATCTTCACCCGTTCGGCGTCGCTGGTGTCGAACTGGAACGGATAGTCGATGTGTTCGGGGAGCACCCGCAGGAGCGCCCAGTCGATCGGCCCGAAGGCCCGATGGGGTGGCTGTTCAGGCAGCGCCGCGCCCGGCTCGAACGTCGCGTCCATCGAAAAATTGCGGCGCGCGCGGCGCAGCAGCCATTGACCCTCGGGTCCGTTCGGGTGGTCGTGAAGCGCGTCGATGATGATGGCGATGTCGCCGGCGAGGCCAAGGGTGAGACGCCGGGCGATATCTTCCCAATGACGATTGTAGAACACGAACGCCGAGACCACCTGCAACAGCACCATCGGCACCATCACGATCAACAGCGCGCGCCCGAACAACGAGCGCGGCAGCAGGCGGCGGATTCGATTCATCGGTCCGGTCCCCGACCCTGTCTCCGGCCCCGGTCAGACCGCGCGCAGCACATAGCCCGCGCCCCGGACCGTCACCAGATACCGAGGATTTCGGGGATCGAGCTCGATCTTGCGCCGGAGCCGGTTGATCCGGACGTCGAGGGTGCGGGCGGCGACGCCGGCGCGGTCGCTCAGATCGTCCCGGGTCAGCACCGCGCCGGGAGTTTCCGCCAAGGCCTCCATCAGCGCGGCCTCTCCGGAGGTCAAGCGAACCGGTTTACCGGCGCGGTCGAGCGCGACCTGGGCGCGGTCGAAGGCGAAATCGCCAAATCGGACGACGGCAGAAGCCACCTCCGCGCGGCGGGTGCGGCGCAGGATCGCCCCCAATCTCAGCAACAGCTCGCGCGGCTCGAACGGCTTGGCCAAATAATCGTCCGCGCCCCGCTCCAGGCCGGCGATCCGGTCCTCGACCTCGTCCATCGCGGTCAGGAGCAGGATCGGGACCGTGCTCTCGCGGCGAAGCGCGGCGGTGAAATCGAGGCCGTTTTCGCCGGGCATCATGACGTCGAGCACGATCACGTCGAAGCTCAGGCCGCGGAGCTTGGCCCGGGCATCCTTGGCATCCTCCGCGGTCGCCACCGTAAAGCCATGCTCGGCCAGAAATCGGCGCAACAGCTCGCGCAGCCGCCTGTCGTCATCGATCACCAACACATGCGGCTGATCGGCGACCGCCTCGATTGTGGGCTCGACGCTCATCGGCCCATCATAGCAGAGCCCGGCCGCCGACCGGAGCGTCGATAGGTCGCGCTCAAGGAGTCCGGCCGCCGACCTGTCGGCACAACGCCGCCACACGCGCCACGGCTTCCGGGTGGCGGCGCCGGAACTCTTGGCCACGCGCCCGGTCGGCGTCGATGCCGGCCTCGACCGAATCCGGTGTCAACAGCAAGCCGAAATCGTCGGGTCCGGCTCCGTAAAGGCGCGCGATCAACAGATCGCCGAGCGCGGCCTTGAAATGACCGGGCTCCCAATACCACGCCATGTCGGTATCGCGATCGCCCGGATCGGGAATCGGCTCCTCGGTATAGCGGTTGTAGGTGGCGAAATCCCAGAGATCGAGTCGCCAGTCAGGGTCTGAACGTCGCAATTCAGCCACGATTTGGGTCAGCGCCCGCTTCCACCTCTCGAAACTTGGCCAGGTTCCGCAGACCCGGAACGTCTCCAGCAGATCGGTGTGGTAGGGATAGAGGAACAGCCGGACATCGATCCGCCGCCGCCGGGCATCGGCGAGCAAGACTCGCAGTTGTCGCAACGGCAACGCTTCGCGGCCGTCGGCCAGGTAAATGTCGGTCGGCAGGGCGACATAATGGCGGAGGCTGGAAAGAATCTTCGGCAGGGCGACCGCGTGATGCCCCTCGCGATCGATGATCGGGATGAAATCCCAAAACGGATTGAACCCGGCGCGGGTCAGATCCGCGGCGAAGGGATCGGTCTGCGCGGCGACGGTGCGCAGGCTGTCGATCAGGGCGGTCAGCGACAGATTGGTTTCGGCCAGTTTGGGGTATGGCATATGGGGCCAACGGCCGGCGGAGCCGGTCGGAATGTCCAGGTCTTCCGGCGCCGAAAGGTTGGACAGGAAATCCTCCAAATCGAGCCCGATCAGGATCGATTTCGGGGCCTTGGCTTCGGCCACCAGCAGACCGTAATCGCTGAGGACGTCGTCGAACGGCGCTCCGGGAATGCCGAAGTTGAACACCGGGCGCGCGTTTTGCGGCCACGCCGCGCTGTCGGGGTTGAAGCCGACCTGAATCCGCGAGTTTCCGAAAATCACTGTCTTGGCCGCGGCCCGCGAGGCCCGGCGCTCTTTCGAGACCCGAAGCTGGGTGCCTGCCCGCGGCTTCTTGGCGTTGAATCCCTGGACCCCGGTTCGGTCGTGAAGGCCGTAGGGATCGACCAATGCGATGGTCGCGGCGGCCAACACGACCAGGCCGGCGGCGGTGATGACCGTGATCAAGACATGGCGGCGCGGTTTCATGGCCGGAGGTTAGAACTGGAAGTAGAGGAATTCACTGACCTGGGGCAGAGCCAAGATACCGCCCGCCAGGACCGCCGCCGTCCCAACCGCCCAGGGCAGAGCGGGGCGCCACAACAGCCGCGCCGATGGTCGCGCCCGCTCGTCGAGACCGACCAGTTGCTGGGAGTTCGGCGCGGTGAGGGCCACCACCAACAGGACGACGATCCAGACCCAGGTGGCGGCGAATTCAGCACCGCCGCCGGGGACAAATCCTAGTCCCGCCTCCCGGAGCCAGGGCCCCAGGGGACCAAGGACGTAAATCGCCGCGACCGGAACACTAACCCCGTTCAGGCCGGCCATGCCCTCGATCATCCGAACCGCGCCGTCTAAGGTCGTGGCCCGGAAAAACACCCAGCCCACGATCACCGCGAGGAAGGTCAATGTCTGACCGGCGCGCTGGCCGAGCCAGCTTGGCTCTGGCGGCGCGCCGCCATTGAGCCGGCGCCGCAGGGCATGCCAGAGGTGATTGACGATCAGATAGAGCCCGTGGAGGCCGCCCCAGATCACGAACGTCCAGCCGGCGCCGTGCCACAGGCCGCCGACCAGCATCGTGAACAGGAGATTGCCGTGGCGCCGTGCGGCGCCATGGCGATTGCCGCCGAGAGGAATGTAGACGTAGTCGCGCAGAAACCGGGACAGGGTCATGTGCCAACGCCGCCAGAAGTCGACGATGTTGGTCGCCTTGTAAGGAGAATTGAAGTTCAACGGCAACCTGATCCCGAACATCCGGGCACCGCCGACGGCCATGTCGGAGTAGCCCGAAAAGTCGAAATAAAGCTGAAACGTGTAGGAGAGCGCGCCGCCCCAGGCGGTGAGGAAATCCAATGTCTCGCCCTCGGCGGCGGCCGCGAACACCGATGTTCCGTGAGCCGCGATTCCGTCCGCCAGCACCGCTTTCTTGAACAGTCCGATCGAAAAGATGGCGAGTCCGAGGGCGATGTTGCGCCAGTCCAGCCGATACAGATCGGGGCGATGAAACTGGGGCATCATTTCGCTGTGATGAACGATCGGGCCGGCGATGAGCTGAGGAAAAAACGACACGAACACGCAATACTGGACAAAATTATACTCTTCGGCCTCACCCTTATAGGAATCGACCAAGAACGTTATTTGCTGGAAGGTAAAAAACGAGATCGCAAGCGGAAGAATAATATTTCCTATATTGTACTCCGATCCCGTCAATGTGTTGACGTTGTCGACAAAAAACATCGCATATTTGAAATAACCAATCGTCGCGAGATTGGCGACAACCCCGAACGTGACAAGACCGCGGCTCGCTTGACCGTGACGCGCTTGGCGCGACAGGGTCGTGCCGACCAGAAAATTGAAGACGATCGAAACGAGGATCAGGAGAAGGTAACTCGGATTCCACCACCCGTAGAAGAACAACGAGCAGCAGACGACCCAAAATATCGGCGCCGTGCCACCGATCCGGTTGCCCAGGAAATAAAAGAAAAACACCGATATCGGGAGAAGGACGAATATGAATTCGTAGGAATTGAAGAGCATGCTTCCGTCAAATTCGCGATAACGCCGGAGGGCTGGTTGGCGGTCGATCCGATCTTGTTCGCGTCCCACCTGTCAGGTCGGCGCGGCCCGATCCGCTATCATAGTGTATCTCTGGTATTAGAGCGTTATCTGATCTGATGGTATCGGGTCTCGCTCGAAGAATCCGCCAACCATTTCCGAAACGCTGGATGCCGTTCCATATGATCGGGTAGCGCCCTAAATATACTGTCCCCGTAATAATCCCAATGTAGAGTTAGAGCAAATCCCGAGCGGATCGAATCGATCCGCGACGACGTATTTGCTCGAGAACGAACGATTAGAGCATTTTCCGACCCTATTTGGTCGAAAAATGCTCTAATTGTACTGTCCCCATAATTATAGTGTGAGGTCGTCCGCCTCATAACAGGGCGCGGGCGATCTCGGCCCACTCCTCGGGCAACGGGGCCGTTGAGTGGGGTTTGGCGGCGCGGCGGTACCAGTAGTCGGCGTTGGACTCATCGCCCTCGACCCGGTGGAGATAGGCGTGGACCCAGGCGCCCTCGGCAGTGTCGGCGGCCTGGGCATGGCCGTGGGCCGCCTCCCAATTGCCCTTGGCTTCGTGCCACAGCGCCCGCAGCGCCCGGCTCAGGCCGGCGGGCGGGGCCGCGGCCTCGAGAGAGGCCTTGAAATCCTCGAACGTCACGCCGGGGCGGGGCGGGCGTGGCCGTCGGGGGTGCGCGACGCGCGGCGGAGATCGGTGCGCAGATGCCGGGTGTCGTAGCCGTTGAACAGATGGCCCAAGAGGCCCCGATCCAGATCCGAGGTTCCGAACAGCCAGTCGGCGATGGGGAAGGTCAGGTTCATGTTCCGCTCCATCATGATCGACTGATCGTGATGGGCGGCGTGATGGCGGCGGATGGTGTTGACCAGCGGGCAGGTCCGGACGAACCAGCCCTCCTCCACATGGCAACAGAAATGCATGAACTCGTAGATCATGTACATGCCGGTGGTCGCGCACATCACCAGCCAGCCGGTATTGGCCGAGATCACCCAGCCCGCGGCCAGCGCCGCCGGAATCGACATCAGGATGAACACCACCAGCGCATAGGGCGGAAAGAAGGTCACCCGCCAATCCAGCGGCCCGGCGAAGCGCATTTCACGATCGGTGAAGAACTGATGGTGCATCAAGGTGTGGCGGGTGTAGATGGCCTTGAGTGCCGGCAATTTCTGAGGCCGGTGCATGACTTGGCGGTGCAGGAACCACTCGAACAGATTGCTCGCCAGTGCCACCACCGGAATGGTCAGCCATTCCCACCACTGCACCGCCTGGATATGGGATATGAAGATGTACCAGGCGGCGATGCCGATGGTGTAGATCACCGCCACGTGGAGCGGGCCGTGGTACCAGCCGTCGATCCGGTGCCGGTATTCGCTCCGATAGGCGCGCTGGCGCGCCGTCATATCGCTGATCGCGAGCTCCATCTCATCCTCCACCGCCGCCAAGTCTTTGTGCCATTATACATGGAAACGGGCCCGTGCTCAGCACTTTCGCGCCCGAGCTTCGGGGACAGGAGTTACGGGGACAGTATATTAATTGCCCAACATCCGAACCACGCTTCCGACCGAGCGACGATAATTAAATATACTGTCCCTGTAACGCTCATAATTAAATATACTGTTGTCTAATTGCGCGTGAGTTTGCTCTCCGGGGGTTGGCTGTCTTGACCGGGTTCA
>CAJWQN010000100.1 GCA_913045505.1 uncultured Rhodospirillaceae bacterium
CGGGTCAATATCGCCAGCTACCGGGTCGGCGAGGGCCAGGAAATCGAAATCCGCGCCCGGTCGAAGCAGCATCCCTCGGTGCTGGAGGCGATTCAGAGCCCGGAACGCGACGTGCCCGACTATGTCGAGGTCGATATCGACAAGCTCAAGGGCCGCTTCATCCGCATCCCGATGCTGGCGGACGTGCCCTATCCGGTTCAGATGGAGCCGAACCTGGTGATCGAGTACTACTCGCGCTGAGGCCGGGCCGGCCCCGGGCGCCCGAGACTCGAGGATCGCGGAGCCGCCCCGCCGTGGGCGGCTTTTGCATGGCGGCCGGGATCGGGGCGGCCGGGATCGGGGCGGCCGGGATCGGGGCGGCCGGGATCGGGGCGGCGGGAAACGGTTGGTGAGGGGGGCGATGGGGGCAAGGTTCGGTCATGGGTTCGCGGCGTTGATCGCGATCGCGACGATGATTGGCGCGGAGTCCGATGCCGGTGCCCAAGACGGCTTGCCAACGGGTGAAAGAGCCGATCAGCACTATGTGAACGCCACCCGCATGGTTCTTCGCAACGTCACCAAGGCGACCCGGCCGACCCTGCTGATATCGGAAGGCGAGACCGCCGCCAGAATCAGCTATCGGGTGACGAAACTGAGAGAAATCAGCGTGCTCTCGGATATTCACCGGGGCCAGCGGGTGGTGGTGTTTTCCCTGGGCGCCGTGCGGGCGCTGGATTCCTTGGCCCGAGCCTGGCTCGCGGACCGCGAGCTCGGCCGCCAGGGGTGCTTCAGGGATTACGCCGACTATGTCTTGCGCGGCACCGCCGCCGGCGCCGCGATGGCCGGCGGCGACGATGGCCCCGCCGCGCCCGGGGCGGTGGCGGACTTCTTTAGCTATGGGGGCGACGCGGATGGCCCGTGCCATGGCTTGGCCGCCGCCGATTTCGCCGCCCGGGCGGAGCTGGCCGAGTACAACGCCGCGATCATGGACGCGACCATCGCCTTTATCACCTTGCACGCCACCGCTCATCACCTGCTCGGCCATTTCGACCACGACAAGATCAACACCCGGCGCCGGCGCGCGTTCGAGGCGGACGCCGACGCCTGGGCCTTCGCCCATGCGATCGCGATCCAGGTCAACCCGTTCGCCGCTCTCCCCAACTGGTGGGTTTTTTCGGTCCTCGACGGGCGCGACCTGACCGCCGGCGAGGGGCCCCTTCACCCCAAGGGCCTGCACCGTTTCGCGCGGCGCCTCGAGGGTGTCGAGCGCGCCTCCCGCGACCCGCGCGCCTATTTGAGACGATTCGGCGTCGCCCTGCCCCAGGAGGCCTTGGACGAACTCGGCGAGGTGCGCGTGCTGGTGGACCGCCTGTTGGCCCCGTCAGCCGCTGGATCAGACTAGCAGAGCAGGCAAATCGCCGCCGCGGCGCCGGCGAAGCCAACGACCGCGATCACGGTCAACGCCGGCAGTCGGATCACCTGTTCCATCGTCACCGCCCCGCCTACTGGGGTTGCAACTCGATGCCCTTGTCGGTGAACATCTGCTCGAGTTCGCCGGCCTCGTACATCTCGCGAACGATATCGCAGCCGCCGACGAATTCGGTGTTCACATAAAGCTGGGGAATGGTCGGCCAGTTGCTGTATTGCTTGATGCCGTCGCGAATCGCCGGCTCGGTCAGCACATCGACGCTCTTGAACTGGACTCCCATGTGGGAGAGCACCTGCACGACCATCGCCGAGAAGCCGCATTGGGGAAAGATCGGCGTGCCCTTCATGAACAAGACGACCGGATGCGAGGCGATTTCCTGCTCGATCCGCTCGAAAACCGGATTGTTCTGGGCCGCTGCGTCTTGGGTGGCGGTCATGGGTCTTCTCCTCGCACGGGGTATGGGTGGGTCAATTATCGTCAGGCACCGAGGTCTGAAGCGCCAGCGCGTGCAACTGCCCGCCCATCGCGCCCTGAAGCGCCTGATAGACGAGTTGGTGCTGCTGGACCCGGGTTTTGCCCTTGAAGTCTCCGGAACTGACATAGGCGGCATAGTGATCGCCGTCGCCCCGCAAATCCTCGATCCGGACCTCGGCGTCGGGCATCGCTTCGCGGATCAGACGCTCGATCTCGGTCGCATCCATCGCCATCGGTGCGGTCTCCCGGGGGGCGGTTCAGGCGCCGTCCATATAGACGGGAAGCCAGCGCTCATGCAGCGCTTCGAGTTCGGCTATCGATATGGCATCGGCGCCGTTCAGTGTCAACGTCGCGCCGCCGACCCGCCCGATCCGCCGGGCCGGAACCCGCGCGCGGCCGGCCGCTTCGAGCACCGTCTCCAGACTCGCCTCGGCCATGCCAAGCACGTAGCGCGCCTGGTCCTCACCGAACAGCCAGCCGGGGTCCAGGGGTCCCTCGAGCGCGGCGCCGATTCCACCGGCGAGGCACATTTCGGCCACCGCGACGTAAAGCCCGCCGTCGGAGACGTCGTGGCACGCGGTGAGCAGGCGATCCGTGATCAGGCCGCGGACGAAATCGCCGTGACGGCGCTCGACGTCAAGGTCCACCGGCGGCGGCGGCCCGGCATCGATGCCGGTCAGGTGGCGAGCGTAGAGCGATTGGCCCAGATGGCCGGAGCCATCGCCGATCAGCACCAGCGCGTCGCCCGCCCCCGCCGGCGCCGCCGTGACCGCACTATCCAGATCGTCGAGCAGGCCGACGCCGCCGACCTGCGGGGTCGGCGGGATGTTGCGGGACTCGGTCTCGTTGTAGAACGAGACGTTGCCGGAGACGACCGGGAAATCGAGCACTCGGCAGGCCGCCGCCATGCCCTTCAGGGCGAGGACGAACTGGCCCATGATCGGCGGCCGCTCCGGGTTGCCGAAATTCAGGCAGTCGGTGATCGCCAGCGGCCGGGCGCCGACCGCGGTCAGGTTGCGCCACGTCTCCGCCACCGCCTGGGCGCCGCCCCGCTCCGGGTCGGCCTCGCAATAGCGGGGCGTGCAATCGGCGGTCAGCGCCAAGGCCTTGTTGGTGCCGTGGACCCGGATGAGCGCCGCGTCGCCGCCCGGAGGCCCCACCGTATCGGCCATCACCGAGTGATCGTATTGCTCCCAGACCCAGCGCCGGGCGCACAGATCCGGGCTCGCGATCAGCGCCTTCAGGGCCGCGGCCGGCGCGATGTCGGGCAATGGCGGCATGGCGGGCGACGGCGGCGGCGCGGTCCAGGGCCGATCGCGGGAGACGCCCTCCGCCAGCGGCGCGATCGGCAGGTCGGCGACCACCTCGGGCCCCCGCTTCAACACCATGCGCCCGGACGCCGTGACCCGGCCGATCACCGAGAAATCCAATTCCCACTTCGCGAACGTCTCGCGCGCGGTGTCCTCGGCGCCCGGTTTGAGGACCATCAACATCCGTTCCTGGCTCTCCGACAGCATGATCTCATAAGGAGTCATGGCTCTCTCGCGCATCGGCACCCGGTCGAGGTCGAGTTCGATGCCGCCCTCGCCCTTGGCCGCCATCTCGACCGCGGACGAGGTCAGGCCGGCGGCACCCATGTCCTGGATGCCGGTGATCGCATCCGTTTCCATCAACTCCAGGCAGGCCTCCAGCAGCAGTTTCTCGGTGAACGGATCGCCGACCTGGACGGTGGGGCGCATTTCCTCGGTTTCCTCGCCAAACGCGGCCGAGGCCATGGTCGCGCCATGGATGCCGTCGCGGCCGGTCTTGGAGCCCACATAGACCACCGGGCTTCCCACCCCGCTGGCGGTGGCGTAGAAAATTCGCGCCGCGTCGGCGATTCCCACCGACATCGCATTGACCAGGATATTGCCGTCGTAACGGCCGTCGAAGGTGCATTCGCCGGCCACGGTCGGAATCCCGATACAATTGCCGTAGCCACCGATTCCGGCGACCACGCCGGCGAGAAGATGGCGGGTCTTGGAGTGTTCGGGGTCGCCGAAGCGCAGGCAATTGAGGTTCGCCACGGGCCGCGCGCCCATGGTGAATACGTCCCGGAGAATCCCGCCGACCCCGGTCGCCGCGCCCTGGTAGGGCTCGATATAGGACGGGTGGTTGTGGCTCTCCATCTTGAACACGACCGCCAGGCCGTCGCCGATGTCGATGACGCCGGCGTTTTCTCCCGGGCCGCAGATCACCCATGGTGCCTCGGTCGGCAGGTCCTTCAGCCAGCGGCGCGACGACTTGTAGGAGCAGTGCTCGCTCCACATCGCCGAGAACACGCCCAGCTCGGTCAAGTTGGGCGGGCGTCCGAGCAGGTCCTCGATGCCCGCGAATTCCTCCGCCGACAGACCCATCTCGGCGGCGTCGGCGGCTGTTGGGGCGGCGGTCGGCGCGGTCACGACAAGGCCTCGACCACGCCCGCGAACATCCGCCGCCCGTCGGTGCCGCCATGGGCCGGTTCGGCGGCGCGCTCGGGGTGCGGCATCAGGCCGAGCACGCGGCCCGTGGAATCGAAAATTCCGGCGATGGCGTTGGCGGCACCGTTGGGGGCGGCGTCGGGATCGGTCTCGCCGTCGGCGGCGCAGTAGCGAAACGCGACCCGGCCCTCGCCTTCGATCTCCGCCAGGGTCTCGGGCCCGGCATAATAGTTGCCTTCGTTATGGGCGATCGGCATGCGCAGTATCTCTCCGGTGGCAAACGCGCTGGTGAACGGCGGCCGCGCCGCCGCGACCTTCAGGTGAACGTCCCGGCACAGAAAGCGCAGGCCCCGATTTCGCATCAACACACCGGGCAGCAGTCCGCATTCGGTGAGCACCTGAAAGCCGTTGCAAATGCCGATCACGGGCACCCCGGCGCGGGCGCGGGTAACCACCGCGCCAAGCACCGGCGAGCGCGCCGCCATGGCGCCGGCGCGCAGGTAGTCGCCATAGGAGAACCCGCCGGGCAAGGTGATCAGATCGACCGGGGGCAGCGCGACTTCGCGATGCCAGATCATGGCCGGCGCCTGGCCGGTCGCGACCGTCAGGGCCACCGCCACGTCCCGATCGCAATTCGATCCCGGAAACACGATCACCGCCGCCTTCACCGGTGCCTGGCCTCCCGCGAATGCCCCGGCCGCGCCGACTCAGCCGTCCAGTTCGATGGAATAATTCTCGATCACCGTGTTGGCGAGCAGTTTGGCGCACATCGCGTCAACCGTTTTGCGGGCGCGGGCGGCATCGGACTCGGCGATCTCCAGCTCGATATACTTGCCCTGGCGAACCTGATCGACACCATCGAATCCCAGGGCCGCGAGCGCCCGCTTGATCGCCTTGCCCTGGGGATCCAGGACCCCGTCCTTGAGGGTGATGAGAACCTTGGCCTTCACCGTCCCAGCTATTGAATGGTGCTCGGGCCCTGAAGGTCGCGGGGGCCGCTTTCGGGCAGAATGCCGAGCCGGCGCGCGACTTCCTGGTAGGCTTCCTCGACCCGATCCAGGTCGCGGCGGAAGCGGTCCTTGTCCAGCTTTTCGTTGGTTTTCACGTCCCACAGGCGGCAATTGTCCGGGCTGATCTCGTCGGCCAGCACGATGCGCATCTCGTCGCCCTCGTAGAGCCGGCCGAATTCGAGCTTGATGTCGACCAGCCGGATGCCGAGGCCGAAGAACAGACCGCTGAGGAAATCGTTGACCCGGAGCGACATGGACAGGATTTCGTCCAACTCCTGGGGTGTCGCCCAGCCGAACGCGGTAATGTGCTCCTCGATCACCATCGGATCGTCGAGCTCGTCGGATTTGTAATAATATTCGACGATGGAACGGGGCAGCGACGTGCCCTCGGCGATCCCGAACCGACTGGACAACGAGCCCGCGGCGACGTTGCGCACCACGATCTCGATCGGGATGATCTCGACTTCCTTGATCAGTTGTTCGCGCATGTTCAGGCGGCGGACGAAATGGGTCGGAATGCCGACGTCGCCGAGCCGGGTCATGAGGTATTCCGAGATGCGGTTGTTGAGCACGCCCTTGCCGGTAATGGTGCCCTTCTTCTTGTTGTTGAACGCGGTGGCATCGTCCTTGAAATACTGGACCAGGGTACCCGGCTCGGGACCCTCGAACAGCACCTTTGCCTTGCCTTCGTATACGCGCCTGCGGCGGGACATTGGGAGCCATCCTCTCGACGGCATCAGAGAAACCAAAAACGGCCTGTCGCATGGGCATGCCGGCCGCCTTCGATGGACCCTTAATACCGCATAAGTGGGACGCCCACAACGGAATGCGGATTTGAGGAATGCGTGACCGGCGCGGATGGTTTGCGGCGCTCTCGTCCGTTAACATCGGCGCGACCCGAGCGGCCGGCGAACGGCCGCCGGGGTTTGTGCATGGCAGACAAACAGGGAGACTCACCCGATGTGGAGATTGGCGGCAATTTCGATCGCGATCCTGGCAATGGTCGGCGCGGCCTCGGCCCAGGATCGGACAGAATCGAAGACGGGGGCGGAGCTTTATTTCATCAGTCCGGGCGACGGTGAGACAGTGTCCGGCAAGGTCAGTGTGCGTTTTGGTCTCAGGGGCATGGGGGTGGCGCCGGCCGGGATCGACAAGGCCGGCACCGGGCATCACCATCTGATCATCGACGCGCCCCTGCAGCCCATGGACGAGCCGATTCTGAAAGACGCGCATCATCGTCATTTCGGTGGCGGCCAGACCGAGGTGGACATCGAACTGGCGCCGGGCCCGCACACCCTGCAATTGGTGCTGGGCGACCACAACCATGTTCCGCACTCACCACCGGTGGTTTCCGAGAGAATCACGGTCACGGTGGAGTGAGGGCCGCCTTCGGCTCCAGCGCCACCGGCACGAACGGCGCCTGATCGGGGCGCGCGGCGGCGAACAGCCAGACCGAGCCAATATCCGCCGCGCCGATCGCCGGCAGCGCGATCAGCGAACTCGACGATGTGCCGAAGCCGGTATCGGTGGTGATGGTCATGGCGCCGTTCGGCCCGTCGGCGGCATCGAACCCGCGGGCCGACAGGAGCGCGATCCAGGATCCCCAGTCCCCGGCCGCCGGGTCGGGCACGGGCGCGGCGCGAAATCGCGGCAGATAGCGCCGCACCCGCGGCGATGCCGGGTCGTCGAGGTCATGGGCGGTCAGCATCGACAGGCCGACCGGCAACGGGCGCGATTCGATTCGCCGGCCCCCGGTGTGGCGAAGCCAGACGGCGGAGCGGTTGTCGGCGACGACCAGGTTGAAGGAGCGGTAGGCGCCGCCGTCCAAGTCGACCAGCGCGGCGGCGGCGCCATCCGCGTCGGCATGGTCCAACGCCTCCAGTACCAATTCGCCGCGCGAGCGCTTATCCGCCGCGGACCCGAGCTCGCCGGTTCGATTGAGGACCGCCGCGACCATGCCGTCATCGTTGATCCCCAGCCAACTGCCGCCGGCTTGGGCATCGAGTCCGGCGACGACCTCGCCCCGGTCCGGCCAGTGGCGCGCCGGCTCCGCCCATTCCCGGGCCAGCATTTCGTCGCGGTTGGCCGCGATCAGGACCGGCCAGGGTGACTCCGGGCGACGCAGGATGACCAGGGTACACATTGCCGATCGATGCCGTCGGGGCGGTTTGACTTTCGGGCCGGAGAAGGTAGTAAGGGGCCCGGATCGGCACAATATGAATCGAGATCAATCAACCTGTTTCGTGCCGCTTTGAGCGACCACCGACCGAGGGAGATGAGGCCGCGATGACGACCTTCGAGGACCGGGAACGCGACTTCGAGAAACGCTTCCAACACGACGAGGAACTGCGTTTCAAGGCAATGGCGCGGCGCAACAAGCTGCTTGGCCTGTGGGCCGCCGAGAAGCTGGGCATGGCCGGCGCCGAGGCGGAAGCCTATGCCAAGGAAGTGGTGATGTCCGATTTCGAGGAAACCGGCGATGACGACGTGTTGCGCAAGGTGGTCGGAGATTTCGAGGCCAAGGGCGTGTTCCTCGACCGGCACAAGGTCCGCGTGGAAATGGACCGCCTGATGCCCCTCGCCAAGCAGCAGATCATGAGCGAGTAGAGCTGCGCCGGCGGTCGCGAGGGTTCAGTTCCGACCTGGCGTTCCGGTCGGCCCGGCGCCGCCGGTCGCCGTGCCGTTGACCACGATCGCGGTCACGTCCTGGGCATCGGCGGGCAGCGCCAGGTCTTGCGAACCGGGCTCGTATTCTTTGACCACCGCGATCGTCTCGATTGCCGGCGAATCCGAATCCTGGACTCGAAGCCCCCAGCCGATTCGTTTGTAGCGGCGATAGGGGATGCGCTCGCACGGGGCGCGGCTGTCACCCTTGAGCGCCGCGTTGAGCCGGTCGAGCAGTTGGAAGGCGGCCATCGCCGGCGCCAGGACCGTCGCCAGGCCGAGATTGGCGTCGATCACCGAGCACTTGATCGCGCCGACGCGCAAGCGGAAGCGCGTGGTCGGGTACCCGGCCACCCGCGGGCCGCGGCCGATGTTCTCGACCACCGTGCCGGCGGGGGTCGGGGGTGCCGGCGGCAGGCTGTCGATCACGACCTTCTGGGCCTGAATTCCGGGCGCCGTCAGGTAGACCGTGCGCGATTTCAGATCGATCAGCTTGACGCCGCCCGCCCCGGCGATTCGAACCCGGCCCAAAGCGGGGTCGCTGAGCACGGTCACAGCCTCCTCGCCGGCCATCGATTCGACCAGGGTCGCGGCCGTGGCCGGAATCGCGGTCGGCGCGAGCAGGGCGAGGGCGCAAAGGCAATTCCGGCACGTCATCGCCAAAATATATTCTATTTCCATTTAATGATCGGTGAATTCAATGAATGGCCGGCTATTGGCCGAAAACCCGACCAAATATCGTGTCCACATGGCGACGATGGGCGTTCATGTCGAACAGAGAGGCCAATTCATCGCGCTTGAGATGTTTCATTATCTCTTCGTCGTCTTGAAGTTTCCTGAAAAAACTCCCGCCCTGCTCCCAGACCGCCATCGTGTTGCGTTGCACCGCGGCGTAAGCGGCCTCGCGGCTCATTCCGGCCTGGGTCAAGGCCAGCAGCACGCGCTGCGAATGCACCAGCCCGCCAAGCATGTCCAGATTGCGTTGCATGGCCTCCGGGTACACCACCAGCCCATCGATCATGCCGGCCAGCCGGGCGAGGGCGAAATCCAGCGTGACCGTGGCGTCGGGGGCGATCACGCGCTCGACCGAGGAATGAGAGATGTCCCGTTCGTGCCAGAGGACAACGTTTTCGAGCGCCGGAGTGACGGCCGAACGGACCAGCCGGGCGAGCCCGGTGAGGTTTTCGCCCAACACCGGGTTGCGCTTGTGAGGCATGGCCGAGGAGCCCTTTTGGCCGGCGGCGAAATATTCTTCCGCTTCGCGAAGCTCGGTGCGCTGGAGATGGCGAACCTCGGTCGCCAGGCGCTCGACGGAGCTGGCGATCACGCCGAGGATGGCGAAGAACATGGCATGGCGGTCGCGCGGGATGACCTGGG
>CAJWQN010000101.1 GCA_913045505.1 uncultured Rhodospirillaceae bacterium
ACGCCATCACCACCGCCGCCGCGCCATAGCGCCGGATCAGCCGCGCCTGTTCGATGAACGGCGCCTCGCCCTCCTTGAGACTGATCGAGTTGACCACCGAGCGGCCCTGGACGCATTTGAGCCCGGTCTCGATCACCGACCATTTGGAGGAATCGATCATCACCGGCACCCGGCTGATATCAGGCTCGGCCGCGATCAGGCGCAGGAAGCGCTCCATGGCGGCTTCCGAATCGAGCATGCCCTCGTCCATGTTGACGTCGATGATCTGGGCGCCGTTCTCGACCTGCTGGCGGGCGACCTGAAGCGCGCCTTCGTAATCGCCCCCGGTGATCAGGTTGCGGAACTTGGCCGAACCGGTGACGTTGGTCCGCTCGCCGATATTGACGAACAGGCCGGTCATGGCCGCACCTCGAACGGCTCCAGGCCGGAAAGCCTGAGCGCGACCGGGCACTCGGGTACCAGCCGGGGGCGGAGCCCGGCCACCGCATCGGCGATGGCGTGGATGTGAGACGGCGTGGTGCCGCAGCAGCCGCCCACGATGTTGACCAGCCCGTCCTCCGCCCAGGCGCGCAAATGCCCGGCGGTGACCTCCGGAGGTTCGTCATATTCACCGAATTCGTTGGGCAGGCCGGCGTTGGGATGGGCGCTGACAAGGGTGTCGGCGACACGCGACAACTCGGCCACGTAGGGCCGGAGCTGCTCGGCGCCGAGCGAACAGTTGAGGCCGACGCTGATCGGCGCGGCATGGCGCACCGAATTCCAGAACGCCTCGGTGGTCTGGCCGGTCAGCGTGCGCCCGGACCGGTCGGTGATGGTCCCCGAAATCATCAGCGGCACCCGATCGCCGACGTCGTCGAACAGAGCCTCGAGGCCGAAAATCGCCGCCTTGGCGTTCAACGTGTCGAACACGGTTTCCAGCATCAGCACATCGACTCCGCCCTCAATGAGGGCCGCCGCCGCCACCACGTAGGCGTCCTTGATTTCATCGAAGCTGATCGCGCGATAGGCCGGGTCCGTGACATCCGGCGAAATCGACGTGGTCTTGCTGGTCGGCCCGATGGCGCCGGCCACGAATCGGGGCTTGCCCGGGGTCGCCGCCTCGTCCGCGGCTTCACGCGCAAGCCGGGCACCTTCGTAATTGATCTCGTGAATCAGGCGTTCCATCCGGTAATCGGCCATCGACGGCTCGGTCGCGTTGAAGGTGTTTGTGGTCACGATGTCGGCGCCCGCGGCCAGAAAGGCGTCGTGAATCTCCTTGACGATGCCGGCCTGGGTGATGTTGAGGAGATCATTGTTGCCGATCTGATCGACCGAATATCCGGCGAATCGCTTGCCCCGGTATTCGGCCTCACCCAAGTGATAGCCCTGAATCTGGGTGCCCATGGCGCCGTCGAGGACCAGAATGCGCTCCACGGCCGCGGCCTCGAAGGCGGCGCGTCTCAATTCTCGATCGTCCAAGTCATCCCCTCCGGATCAGGTGCCTAACGTTCCGGGCCAGCCTCTGCCGGCATCGAGCGAACCCCGAGCACATGGCAGATCGCGAACACCAGATCAGCGCGGTTGAGCGTGTAAAAATGGAAATCGGTCACCCCAGCCTCTTGCAGGGCGAAACATTGTTCCGTGGCGGTATGGGCGGCGACCAGCCTGCGGGTCTGCGGGTCCTGGTCCAAACCCTCGAAACGGCCGGCCAGCCATGGCGGAATCGAAGTGCCGCAAGTGGCGCTGAACCGGGCGACCTGGGCGAAATTCGTGACCGGCAGAATGCCGGGCACCACTGGCACGGTGATGCCGGCGGCGCGCACCCGGTCGACAAATCGGAAATAGAGCATGTTGTCGAAGAAATATTGGGTGATCACACGGTTCGCCCCGGCGTCGATCTTGCCTTTGAGGTGGTCGAGATCACTGTCACCGCCCCGCGAATCGGGATGGGGTTCGGGATAACCGCCGACACTGATTTCGAAATCGAAAATGCGCTTGAGCCCCGCGACCAGCGCGACCGAGCCGTCATAGCCCCGTGGATGGGGGGTGAATCCGTCCCCGGCCTCTGGCGGATCGCCGCGCAGCGCGACAATGTGGGTCACGCCGACATCCCGGTACCGGCGCGCGACGGAGTTGACCTCGTCGCGCGTGGCACCGACGCAGGTGAGATGCGCGGCCGGCTCAAGTGTGGTTTCGCGGCGAATGCGGTTTACGATCCCATGGGTTCGATCGCGGGTGCCGCCGCCGGCGCCATAGGTCACCGAGACGAACCGGGGCGCGAGCGGTGCCAGTCGCTCGACCGAGGCCCACAATGTCCGTTCCATTTTCTCGGTGTTGGGCGGAAAAAACTCGAACGAAATGCCGAGCGCGGATGGATCCGGAGTGATCGGATCGTGATTGGCCGCCGGCAGGTTCATGGCCGCCCACCCGCCGCGGCCGCCCGACCCAATGCCAATTGGGTGACGTTCGACCGGTTCGCGGCCCACAGCACCACCGTCAGCGGGTCGCCGGCGAGGTGAACCGGCGGGCGCGTTTCAAGACCGACCTCCTCGAACCAGGATCCGACTTCCGAATCGGCGAACCCGAGGCGGCGGTGGGCATGTTTGTCGCGCAATAACTCGACCCGGTGGGGCGCGAAGTCGATCACCACGAGGCGCCCGCCGGGCCTGATCACGCGCGCCGCCTCGGCCAAGGCGGTGGTCGGGTTATCCGCATAATGCAACACCATGTGAATCGCCACCGCATCGAACGACGCGCCGGCGAACGGCAGATTGTACATGTCGCCTTGACGAACCGAACAATTGCGCAGTTGCGGCTGTTCCAAATTGACTCGGGCCACACCGAGCATGGCATGGGACAGATCGATCCCGATGCCGCGGCCGATTCGTGGCGCCATCAACTCGAGAATCCGGCCCGTGCCGGTGCCGATATCGAGCAGGTCGTCGACCTCCAGATCGGCAAGAATTTCGATGAATTTTGCTTCGACTTGGGGCTCGGGAACGTAGAGTTTCCGCACCTCGCTCCACCGCGCCGCGTTTTCGTCAAAGAAAAGCGCGGCACGCGCCGCGCGCCCCTGCTTGACCCCATCCAAACGCCGGCGGTCGAGAGCGAGCACCGCATCGTCGGCCGGCACCATCTCGACCAGGGTTCGCGCAAACGCCGCCCCATCGCTGCGTTGGGCCAGGCGGTAAAACACCCAGCTGCCTTCTTGATGGCGTTCCAGCAACCCGGCTTCGCACAGACGTTTCAGATGGCGCGACACCCTGGGCTGGCTTTGGCCCAGGATTCCGGTCAGTTCGGTCACCGTCAGCTCACCGTCAGCGCACAACGACAGCAACCGGAGACGAGTCGATTCCGCCGCCGCCCGCAATCCACCGAGAACCGTGTCAATAGAGTTCATGCCGCTGCCCCATCACTAATTGCTTATATAAACATATCATTATATCTTGGTCAACAGCCCGTCCCCCAACCGGATCCGATATTGTTTCGTTATCGGCAGACGCACTAAGTATTTCCAACGTAACACGCACAAGTAATGGATATCATTGGAAAAACCAACGGATCGCGCGACCGGGGTATTTTTGCAACAGTGGTGCCGACTCACACATGCGCGGCACTTCCCATGCTGGCGTTTGATCATAGCTTATGGTACGCACATCACGTCGTCTCAAAGTGGCGGCTGGCGGGATAAAGCATTGTGCGGGCAGCGTTTGTGAAGCGGGCGGATCGGATATCGCGCTGACCTGGGGAACACTCACTCCGGGTCGCGACGACGTGTGCCGATCCGGGGTTTCGAGACGACGGATGCGCGAGTGGCGTTACCGGTCGGAAGCATGAGGCCCGGGCAGAAATCCCGATCGCGTGCGACGACCAAGACAAGAATCTGGAGCGACGCATTGGCGAACCAAGCTGGGTTGAATTTCGTTCTCCGTTTTTTGATGGTCGGGTTCATAGGTGTCGCCCTGGCCGGCTGCGCGACCCCGCCGCCGGACGAAGACCCGGATGCTGTGGCCGCATGGGAGCAAATCAATGATCCTATCGAACCGCTGAACCGGAGCATTTTCGACCTCAACCTGACGCTCGACGGCGTGCTTTTCCGGCCGGTGGCCGAGGCCTATCGATGGCTTTTCCCGGAGTTCCTTCGGGATGCGATCCAGGGCGTGTTGAGCAACGCCGGCGAACCCAACAATATTATCAACGCGATCTTGCAGGCCGATGTCAGCCGTGGCGGCCAAGCATTGGGCCGCCTTGCCGTCAACTCCACGTTGGGCATCGCCGGCATGATCGATGTCGCCAGCGAATTCGGCCTTACCCCGGTGGACGAGGACTTTGGGCAAACCCTCGCCGTTTGGGGAGTCGGTGACGGCGCCTACCTCATGTTGCCGGTGTTGGGTCCCTCCTCGGTCCGCGACGGGATCGGCCGCGGCGTCGATATCTTTCTGAACCCGCTGACTTATCTGTTCACCAACACCGACACCGAATATGTGGGCGCGATCATGTCGGTGACCGATGGCCTCGATCAGCGCTCCCGCAACATCGAAGTGCTGGACGACATCGAGCGCACCTCGGTCGATTTCTATGCCGCGATTCGCAGCTTGTATCGTCAGGCGCGCCAAGATTTGATCTACAATGGCGAGACGACGGGCTCGAATCCATTCCTGAGCGACGGCCCGGACCTCTTCGACGATAGTGAATTGTCGTATGCCCAATAGGACCATGTTTGGTCGACGCGCGCCGCTCGCCGGCGCGCTGATTTTGCTGGCCGCCTTATCGACCGGCGCCATGCCCGGGCACGCGGATCCCGATCTGGACGCGGCCAAGCAATTCGTCCGAATGCTGGTCGACGATGCGGTCGAGGTGCTGAAGTTGCCGTCCGAGGCGACCGCGCAGCGCGAAGCCGGTTTCCGTCGGCTGCTCACCCGGAATTTCGATATGCCGGCGATTTCACGGCTGGTGCTCGGCCGACACTGGCCTCGAAATTCGCCGGATCAGCAGTCCACCTTCCGGAAGGTGTTCGAGACCCATATCGTCAAGGTCTACACATCGCAACTCGGCGTCTATGAGCAGCAGACGGTGGAAATCGACAAGGCCGCGCCGCTGACCGAGCGGGACTCCGTGATCTTTACGTTGGTCGCGCGTGAGGACGATCCACCGCTTCGGCTGGACTGGCGGGTTCGGCGAACCAAGAACGGCCTCAAGGTCATCGATGTCGCGGCCGAGGGGGTCAGCATGTTGACCACCAAGCGATCGGAGTTCACCTCCGTGGTGGCCCGCGAAGGCCTCGAGGCGCTGATCGGGCGGCTCGAGGAGCTCAACAACCAGCAGGACCAATCCTGATCTCCCCCGAGCCGCGGCGATTGGCTTGGGTTGGCCACGCCAAGGTCCGGCGCGATCGGTCCTTGGCACGCGCCCAGATCGCAACTCGAGAGCCCTAGACGGAGCGTGGATGGCCAAAGAAGACGTCATTGAATTTCAGGGTGAGGTGACCGAACTGCTGCCGAACGCGATGTTTCGGGTCAAGCTCGAGAACGAACACGAAATACTGGCCCATACCTCGGGACGGATGCGCAAGAATCGAATCCGCGTACTGGCCGGAGACAAGGTCACGGTTGAGATGACCCCCTACGACCTGACCAAGGGTCGCATCGTCTTCCGCCACAAATAGCGGCGGTGGCGCGATGACCGCCGGCCCCGTGCCGCGGCTGGTTCTGGCGTCCGCGTCGCCGCGCCGATTCGATCTGCTGCGCCAGATCGGAATCGAACCCGATTTGGTGGACCCCGCGCAAATCGACGAGACCGTGAGGCGCCGCGAACAGCCGGCGCGGCTTGCCGCACGTCTTTCGGTCGCCAAGGCCACCGCCGTCGCCCGGCGCCACCCCGACACACTGGTTCTGGGTGCCGATACCGTGGTCGCCTGTGGCCGCCGCGTACTGGCCAAGGCCCGCGACGAAGCCGCCGCCCGCGGTTGTCTCGAGCTGCTGTCCGGCCGCCGCCACCGGGTTCACACCGGGCTCTGCCTGATCGACGACCAAGGTCGGCCTCATTGCCGGTCGGTGACCACCACCGTCCGGTTCAAGCGCCTGTCCGAGGCCGAGATCGACAGCTACCTCGCCACCGACGAATGGATCGGCAAGGCGGGCGCCTATGGGATTCAAGGCCGTGCCGGGGCATTCGCGATCACGATCAACGGCTCCTATTCCAACGTGGTCGGCTTGCCGTTATACGAAACCCAAGCGCTGCTCGCCGGCGTCGGATACCATGGCCGGCCGGCGCCCAGTCCAAATCGGAGCCCGTTGTGAGTGACGAACTGTTGATCGGCGTCGCCCCACGCGAAACCAGGATCGCCCTGGTCAGCGAAGGACGCCTGCGCGAACTCACCGTCGTGAGAGACGATGTCGGAACCCTGATCGGCAATATCTATCTGGGCCGGATCGAAAAGGTGGTTTCGGGCATCGACGCCGCGTTCGTCGATTGCGGTATCGGGCGCGCGGCCTTTCTCGCCGCCACCGATGCCGGTCCCCGGGTCCCGGCGGCGGATACGATTCCGCGAATCAACGAGCGGGTTCAGGAGGGACAGGCCCTGGCTGTCCAGGTCACCAAGGACCCCAACAGCGACAAGGGCGCGCGCGTCACCACCCGGCTCACTTTGCCCGGCCGGTATCTGGTCTATGGGCCCGAGCATCCGGGGCTTTCGATCTCCCGGCGCATCGAGGATGCGGACGAACGCGACCGACTGACAAGCCTGGTCGAGGGCTGGGCCGATCCCGGTGGCTATATTCTTCGCACCGCGGCCGCCGGTGCCGAGATCCATGATTTGGAAACCGATCGCGCCGCATTGCGGGCCGAATGGGCTGAAATCGAGGCCGCGAACGCCGGGTTGACGGCACCGGCGCTGCTTCATGGCGACCTTCCGCCAGTGCTGCGCAGTCTTCGCGATCGGCTGACCGAGTCGGTCGATCGGGTGGCGATCGACGACCGTGTCGTCCTGGGCGAGGCGCACCGATATTGCGACCAGGCCATGCCTGGCTTTTCCGATCGGTTCGCCTTGCATTCGGGACCCGAACCGCTGTTCGACCTTTACGATCTGGAAAGCCAGATCGACGAAGCCATGATGCCCGAGGTGCGGCTTCCGTCCGGCGGGACCCTGGTGATCGAGGAAATTCAGGCGATGACCGTGATCGACGTCAACACCGCCCGCTTCACCGGCGTCTCGACCCATGACGACACGGTCCTGCGCACCAATCTGGAGGCGGCGCGGGAGATTCCTTGGCAGCTTCGGCTGCGCAATATCGGTGGCATCATCGTCGTCGACTTCATCGGCATGGATTCGGCGGACCATCACGAGCAGGTCCTGGCCGAACTGGGCGCGGCCGCCGCCGGCGATCCGGCGCCGATGTGGATCGGCGGCGTCTCCCATCTGGGTCTGGTCGAAATGACTCGCAAGCGCGCCCGCGCGTCGCTCGGGCGCGCGCTGTCCGAACCCTGTCCGGCCTGCGACGGTTTGGGTTGCGTGAAAACCACGCGGACGGTGGCGTTCGAAGCCCTGCGGGCGGCATCTCGGGACGCCCGCGACCGGCCGCAACGAGGCTTGTCGATCGTCGCGGCACCCGACGTGGTGGCGTTGCTGGAAGGGCCGGAGAGCGGCGCCGTGGCGGACATCGCCAGGTTATGCGCCGACGGCATCGAGTTGATCGCGGATCCGGGCCTGCCCCGGGACTCTTTCGAGATCGAGGACTGGTGACGGCGCCCGACGATACTCCCTCACCGGCGCCGAAGCGGCCCGCCAACGGACCGCGCTGTCCGGTCTGCGGCCGGTCCGCGACCGGTTATCGGCGGCGGTTTTGTTCCCGGCGCTGCGCCGACATCGACCTCGGGCGCTGGCTCACCGGCGCCTACGTCATCCCGGCCGCTCCGGGCGAGGAGGATGACGGGCCCAGCCTGGCGTGACCGCCCGGAGTGAACGCCCGGCGTGACCGCCGAGCCCGAATCAGTCCTCGCGCAGCGCCCAGCTGAACCACTCGCCGATCAGGCGGGTGGCTTCGCGCCAAAATCCCGAGAGGCCGGAGGCCGGCTCATCTTCATCGGGCTCGATCGCGGCGTCTTCCTGGGTGACGGTGGCCAGGCCGGTGGTCGGCGAGACCGACCCGCGCTGTCCGGCGCTGACCAGCACCGGCGGTCCGCCGTCGATCGGCGCGACCTCGACCAGGCCGTCGTGGACGATCACGTCGGTGGTCTGGTCGACCGCGACGAGGACGGTGAAATCGGTGCCGCGAATGCCGATGGTCGCGATCGAGGATTGGACCTGGTAGTCCTCGTCCTGCATGTTTCCCGACACCAGGCGCAGGGCGCCCACCGCGAGTGTGACCGCGAAATCGCCGCCGGCCGCGGCCGGATCGAACACGAAGCTGTCGAGCACCAGCTCGCTGTCGGGACCCAGCCGCAACGTGGTCTCGTCCAAAAACTCCATCTCGACCGCGCCCTCGGGTCCGGTCTTGAACAATTCACCGGCATTGATCGTATCGCCGGGCGCGATTTCCCGGCGATGGCCGGGGCCGCGAGAACTGACCACGAACGGATCGATCGAAATCGCTGTCCCGATGCCCTCGGCCCGGGTCGGCGTCCCGGTCAGCGCCATGCCCGCGACGACACCGGCCACGAAGCCGGCCGCCGCCGATTTTGCTACCCAATCAGATTTCATGTGCTGGCGTTTCCTATTGGCTCGCGCGCCGCTCCAACGCAACTATACTGAGTGAGACGCACCATTGGGGACATTTTTGGCGCGGCGCGGCGCGAGCCGGCACCCTCGACCCCTTCCGGGCCGACCGCCGGAGCCATGAAATGTCTGATCCCGCGGGAGCGCGGTTTCCTAATCATGTAGGGCGATCGGCCCCATTTGCCACGCCACCGCCCAGCGGCCCCGCGCCTCGTCCCCGCGCCGATCGCCCGCCCTGGACGACTCCCCGGCTCCGGACGGCCCCCCCCCGACACTGGACGGCCCCCCCGACTCTGGACAGCCCCAATGAGTTTCACTATAAGGCAATGCCCGTTTGCGGGCAGTCCCCGCCCAGGTAGCTCAGTTGGTAGAGCAGCGGACTGAAAATCCGCGTGTCGGTGGTTCAATTCCGCCCCTGGGCACCAATCTTTTCAATGATTTTGCGGAATTGATTACCTGAGATTATTCGATCAGGTAAGCAAGTGGTACGCGCGAGGGCGGATTTCGCGGCGGTTTCGGACGTCCTGGGGGTAGCTATCGCCGCCTTCTCAATCCGCAACCGGGCAGGTCTCTCAAGACCGGTCCACTGAGGTGGTCCCGGAAAATCGGACAGGCTGCTAAGGTGTATTCCACCGGCTAACGGAGGA
>CAJWQN010000102.1 GCA_913045505.1 uncultured Rhodospirillaceae bacterium
ACACCTTCTCGCCGAGCCGGTGGTCGGGAACGGCGAACGCCGCCGCCTTGTCGACGCCCGGATGGGTGAGCGCCAGGTTTTCGATTCGCGCCGGATGGATGTTGCGACCGCCGCGAATGATCAGGTCCTTGGCCCGGCCGACGATATGGAGATTGCCGGCCGCGTCCAGCCGGCCCAGGTCGCCGCTCATGAACCATCCGCCCCGGTTGAATCCGGCCTCGGTCGCGGCCTGATCGGCGAAGTAGCCCAGCATCAGGGCCGCGCCACGGCCGCCGATTTCGCCGACCGCGCCGGCCTCGGCCGGGATATCGGGGTCGTCCTGGCGGAAAATTCGTACCTCGTAGGCCGGGCCGCCGCGCCCGCAGGTGCTGGTGATCACGTCCACGTCGTCGTCGGGATGGGTGTACTGATGAGACGAATTCTCGGTCATGCCGTAAATGTTCTGGGGCGTGATGCCCTGGTCGAGAAAGGCGGCGGCGGTGGCCGGCGGGATCGGCGCCCCGGCCATGTAGAACACCATCACCGCGCCCAGCGCCTGGCCGCCGCGCCGGCGCTGCTCGGCGAGCAGATCGATGGCATGGGTCGGCACGCCCATGACATAGGTGGCGCCGGTCTCGATGATCCAGTCCAATGGCCGCGCCCCGTCCGGCGGATCGTCGAGCACGAATTCGGCGCCCAAGAGAAGCGCCTGGGCTAGGCCGACCCAGGCGATATGGTGGCTGAGCGGGCTCAAGCTCAGCAGCACGGTCTCGGGCCCATGGCCCCAGTCGGCGACCATATCGCGGGCGTTGGCCAACAGGGTGTTGGCCGAATGCATCACCGCCTTGGGCTGACCGGTGGTGCCGGAGGTGAAGGCCAGATAGGACACCCGGTCCGGATTGGGATCGGGCCTGGCCAGGGGCGGCGGCGCGGCGCCGATGGCCGGAAGATCGGGACCCGGCTCCCTGCCGGGAGGCAGGCGCCAGACTTGGGCCAGCGACTCGACTGACCGGTCGGCATCGAAATCAACCTCCGTGACCAGGGCCGCCGCACCCAGTTGGCGTAGCCGGGCGGCGATTTCGGCGGCGCTTTGGTTGCGGTGGAGGGACGGATTGCAGACCAGGCCCTGGCGCGCGCAGGCCAGGGCCACGGCGACGTTTTCGATCCGGTTCGATGCCCAGATCGCGACCCGGGCACCGGGGGCCAGACCGGCGCCGTCCAGGGCACCGGCGATGGCGTCGGTCCAGCGCAAGAGCTGACCCCAAGTCAGCCGGCGGGCCGAATCTCGAAGCGCGAACCGGTTCGGGTGTGCCGCCCCGTTGGTCGCCAGCAGCCCGTACAGGGTTTCCTCTCGCCACAGGCCGTCACGATAGTAGGCGGCGGCCGTGGCCGGATCGTGAAGAGTCAGAAACGCGGTCACCGATCCTGCCCCGGCACGGTGCTACATGGTGGTCCAATCGCCGGACTGCTCGAACGCGTGAGCGGCCCGGTAGATGGCCGATTCGTCGTATTTCTTGCCGATCAGCATCATTCCGATCGGCAGCCCGTCGGTCATGCCGCAGGGCACCGACATGGCCGGATGGCCGGTCACGTCGAACGGGCAGGTGTTGCCCAACATCTCGAACGCGCGCCGCAGAACCTCCTCGCCCGGCGCGTCCGCCTTGGGCAGCGGTGTCGCCTTGATCGGCAAGGTCGGCATCAACAGCAGGTCCGCGTCGGCCAGGGCCGCGTCGTAGGTTTCGGTGAGTCGGCGGCCGAGATTCTGGCATTTGGCGTAGAAATGACCTCGATAATGGGTCGTGAAATACTCACCGGTCAGCATCGAGATCTTGAGCGACAGCGACAATTCGTTGGCCCGGTCGCGCCAATTGGCGTGGTGGTCCAACAGGCTGGTGGCGTAGACGCCTTTCCAGTTCATGCCCAGCCCGTTGCCCTGCATCATCTGCCATTGGAGGCCTTCGAGCGCGATCGGGGTCCAGATCGCCGGTCCCATCAGATGCATCGGGATCGAGACCTCGGTGACATCGGCGCCGAGGCTCCTCAGGCGGTCGGCGGCGGCGCGGACGGAAGCGTCGACGTCGGCTTGGGAATTGGGGCGGCCGAAACCTTCCCCGACCACGGCGATTTTCAGGCCCCGGCATTCGCCGGTCAGCGCCTTGGTGTATTTGGACTTCTTGACCCGATACTGGCGCGGATCGAGGCCGTCCTCGCCGGCGATCACCTCGAGCATGAGGGCATTGTCGGCGACGCTGTTGGTCATCGGGCCGTGATGGTCGATGGTGCTTTCGATCGGCATGATGCCGGTGTAGGGAACCAGGCCGTGGGTCGGTTTCAGGCCGTAGACGCCGCTGTAGGAGGCCGGAATTCGAATCGAGCCGCCCTGATCGCCGCCGGACGCCATATCGACCTCGCCGGCGGCCAGCAGCGCGGCGCTGCCCGAGGACGAGCCGCCCGCCGAGTGGCCATCCTTGCGCGGATTGACCACCGCCGCCGGGGCGCTGGTGTGGCTGCCGCCGGACAGGCAGAAATACTCGCAGGTGGCCTTGCCGGTGATTTCACCGCCGGCATCGAGGATGCGGGTGACGATGGTGGCGTCGAGGTTCGGCACGTAGCCTTCCAGGGTCGAGGCGCCGTTCATCATCGGCACGCCGGCCAGGCAGACATTGTCCTTGAGGGCGATCGTCTTGCCGGCGAGCGGCCCGCGCGACTTGCCCTTGACCGAACACTTCCAGTACCAGGCGTTGTACGGGTTCTCGTTGTGGTCCGGCCGATAACCGGTCGCGCGCGGATATTTCACTTCCGGCAGGTAATCCGGCATTTCGTCGATCATGCCATAGGCCGCGACCGAGCCCGCCATCTGATCGACAAAGAACTGGACTTCGTCGTCGGTGACGGACATGCCGAGGCTTTCGGCGACGTCTCGCAACTGCTCTGGTGTGGGGCCTTTGACTGCCATGGTTCCCTCCTGGTTGGCTCATGCGTACTCGGTTGGCAAGGCCGGCGCAGCCCTTCCGGTACGCCGAGACGGTTATTTCACGGAAATCTCCTCGCTCTCCTCATTCGGTAATGCCGACGAATTCGGCGATCATCTCTGAATCCGCCAGATGTTCGGCGGCGACCTCGCGGGTGATGGCGCCGCGTTGAATGATCAGCACCCGTTCCGACAGGGCACGGATGAAATCCAGGTTCTGCTCGACCAGGATCACGGTCAAGCGGTGCTGGTCGCGCAGGCCCTGGAGCAACTCCGCGATCTCGTCGATGACCGAGGGCTGAATGCCTTCGGTCGGCTCGTCGAGCAGGACCAGCCGCGGCCGGCCACACAGGCAGCGGGCGATCGCCAGAATCTGTTGTTCGCCGCCGCTGAGACTGCCGCCGGGCCGATCGAGCAACGGCTTCAGGCGCGGAAAATCGGCCAGGATCGGCTCGATCACCTGGTCGTCGTTGAGCGATGTCGCGGCGAATCCCATGCGCAGATTGTCGCGCACGGTGAGCCCGGGAAAGATTTCACGGCCCTGGGGAACGTAACCGATGCCCCGGCGCACCCGCTGGTGCGGCTCGAGCGCGGTGATGTCGTCGCCGTCGAGCAGGATCTCACCGGCGGTCGCGCGCAGGTAGCCCATCAAGGTCTTGAGCAGGGTCGTCTTGCCCATGCCGTTGTGGCCGAGAATCCCGACCAGTTCGCCCTCGGCGACGGACATCGAAATCCCGTCGAGGATGGGGATGCGGCCGTAGGCGGCGCGAAGGTCGGTAACACCGAGCATCTCAGGCCGCCGCCTGCTTGCCGAGATAGATGTCACGCACCATGGGATCGCTCATGACCCGATCGACCGAGTCCTCGACCAGAATCCGGCCCTGATGAAAGACCGTCACTTTGGTCGCGATCTGGCGGATGAACTGCATGTCGTGCTCGACCACGATCATGGTCGTGGTCCGGTTGACCTCGCGGATCAGGGCGGCGGTGCGGTTGGTCTCGTCCAGGCTCATGCCCGCCGAGGGCTCGTCGAGCAGGATCAGCTTGGGCTCGCGGGCGATCACCATGGCGATCTCCACCCATTGGCGCTGACCATGGGCCAGTTCGCCGACCGGCGCGTCGAGAATCGGCGCCAGGGCGAGGCGCTCGACCACGGCCGCGACCGTCTCGCGGGCGCGCGGACCCCGGCGGGCGAATCGCGCCGCCAGCCACAGGTTTTCGGCTGTGCTCAGCCCATCGAAAACGTCCGGCACCTGGTTCTTGATGCCGATGCCGAGGCGGCCGATCCGGTAGGCCGGGGCGGCGGTGATGTCGGTGCCGTCGAACATCACCCGGCCGCCGGTCGGGCGGTGCTGGCCGGTGATCATCTTGAAGAACGTGCTCTTGCCGGCGCCATTGGGTCCGATCAGGCAGCGCAATTCGCCGGTCTGGAGGCGGAAATCCACGTCGGCGATGGCGCGCACGCCGCCGAACCGTTTTTCCAGGGCGAAGGTCTCGAGGATGGTGTCGCCGGTCATCGGCCGGTCCCCGCCCTCATCCGATTCCTGAGGCCGGCCAGGATCAGACCCACCGTGGGCAGCAGGCCCTGGTTGAACACCAGCACGAACACCATCAGCACCACACCCAGCACAAGGGTCACCTGTCCCACCCCCTGGGTGCCCAGCCAGGTGGTCAAATACTGGATCAGGGCGGTTCCGGCGATCGGCCCGATCAGGGTCGATTTGCCGCCGACGATGACCCAGATGATGACTTGGGCGGCCTGGCTGAGGTTGAACATCTCTGGCGCCACGAAATTGCCCCAGACCGCGTAGAGCGCACCCGACAGCCCGGCGATGGCGCCGGCGATGACGAACGCGGCCAGCTTGTAGCGGCGGCTGTCGTAACCGAGAAGCTCGGTGCGGCGCTCGTTTTCGCGGATGCTGACCAGGACCCGGCCGAAATGGGTGAGCAGCAGCAGGCGCAGGCCGACATAGACCAGGATCAGCAGCACCGCGGCCAGATAGAACACGCCGTCGATGAACAGCTCCGCGCCGCCGCCCCAGGGAATCTGTAGTGACGGCACCGAGGGGATCCCGTTCTGGCCGTTGAGCCGGACCGTGCCGATGACGAACTGATCGCCCGAGGTGGCGCGAATGCCCTTTTCCAGGATCAAGGTCACGACCAGGGTCATGACGCTCAGGTAAATGTCGCTGATACGCCCGTAAATCATGAAATAGCCGAGCACGGCGGCGAACAGCATCGGCAGGACCAGGGCGGCGAGCATCGAGCCGGTGGTCTCGCCGAGGTTGAGGGCAAGCACCGCGTAAGTGTAGCCGCCAAGGCCGAAGAACGCGGTCTGACCAAAGCTCAGAATGCCCACATAGCCCCACAGAAAGCTCATCGACAGCGCCAGCAGGGCCAGGATCAGCATGATCGACACATCGAGCTGAACCGAGATGTCGACGAGGGACGGCATGGCCAGCAACCCTGCGCCGAGCAGGACGACGAACAGCCACCACCACCATTTGGGCGGTGACGCCGCCGGCCCCAGGCCCAGGGGACGCCCGGCCATGACCTAAAGCCCCCGCCGCAGGTGGCCGGTGATGCCCATCGGCAGCAGGCGCAGCAGGATGATGGCCACGAACAAGACCGACATTTCGCCGACCACCGAAGAGGACACGAAGGCGACGAAACCGTCGATGGCGCCGAAAATGGCCGAGGCGGAGACGGTGCCGATCAGCGGCAGATGGCCACCGGAGATCACGGTGATGAACGCCTTGGCGATGAAGAACACGCCCATCGGCGGCGCCGCGCCGGTGATCGGCACCAGCACCGCGCCGGCGAAGCCGGTCAGCGCGGCGCCGAATCCGAAAGTCAGCATAAAGACCCGATCGGTGTTGACGCCGAGACCGCGGGCCATGTCCGGATTCTGCATGGTCCCGCGCACGATCAGGCCAAAACGTGTAAAGCGCCACAGGCAATAGGTGCCGATCAGCAGGGCGATGGCGATGGCGATCATCGCCAGGCTGTATTGCGACAGGGCGATGTCGCCGACCGTGACGTTGCCGAGCGGATTGACCACGCTTTCGGACTGTGGCCCGAACAGGGTGGTGATGCCGCCGACCAGGAACAGGCTGAGCCCCCAGGTGGCGAGCAGGGTATCGACGATGCGGCCGTAGAGAAAACGGATGATCACCCGCTCGACGACGATCCCGAACAGCCCGACCACGGCCGCCGCCACGAACATGGACAGCCACAGGCTAAGTCCGGCCTGGGTCGCCAGCACGCAGGCATAGGCGCCCAGCATCAGGAACTCGCCCTGGGCCAGATTGATCACCCGCATCATCCCGAAGATGACCGCGAGCCCGAGGCTGATCAGAATGAATATGCTGAAGGATACGCCGATCTGGTAGGCGTAGATCGCGACCTGCTCCACGCGGCGCGCCCCCCGGCTGCCTGGGTCTCGGGATCAGGCCGGGGGCACCCGCGAAGTCGCGGACGGCCCCGGGCCTCGGATGATCACGTCGGAGTACGGACCGGTTTGGCGGACGCTCAGACCTCCGGCTCGTACTGGGTTGTGTCGTCCGGATTCTTGTCGAGATCGCATACCAACTGAGTGTCCTTGGGCGGACGCTGGCCGAACGATTTGATCAGATCGAAGCTGCCGGTTCGGTTGCCGCGGACCACGTGGATGTCCATGGTCGTGTGATTGGTCTTGCCGTCGATGGTGTAGAGACCGCCGGCGCCGTCGTACTGGACGCCGTCCAGGGCCGCGATCACCGCGTCGGGCTCGGGGCTGCCGGCCTTGCGAACCGCCTCGGCCCAGAGCATGATGCCGCGATAGCCGTATTCGCCGTATTCGCCCACATAGTCGCTGTTTCCCTCCCAGGCCTGGAACTTCTTGACGAAGCTCTTGGCCGCCGGGCTCGGCAGATCGTCGACGAAGGAAGTGCCGATCAAAATGCCCTCGGCCTCGTCGGCGCTGAGTTCGGTCTGTTCGCGCCCGACCCCGTATGTGGTCGAGGCCAGCATCAGGTTCTTCTTGCCGATGGTCGCCTCGTACTGGCGGTAGAACGCCATATGGGCGCCGCCGACCAGGACCGACCAGACCACGTCCGGTTTGGCCGCCTGGATGCGCGAGATCACCGGCGCGAAATTGGTGACGTCGAGCGGGAAGAACTCCACCGCCAAATCCTCGCCGCCGTTCTCGCGGATGATCTTCTGCATCCACTTGGCGGTGATATGGCCGTAATTGTAGTCGGCGGCCAGAATATAGCCGCGCTTGCCGCCGTGCTCACCCATCACGTAGGGCACCAGCGCCTCGAGCTGCTGGGCCGGGACCATGCCGGTGCTGACATGGCGGCGGTCGCAGACCCCGCCTTCATAGAGTGAATTGTAAAAAAACAATCCGCCGAACTTGCGCACGATCGGGCGCATGACCTCACGCGACGAGCTGGTTATGCCGCCCTGGAGGACGTGGGCCTTGCCTCGAACGAAGGCCTGAGTGGCGTATTGGGAATTGAACTGATTGTTGGACTGAGAATCGTAGAACAGCAGTTCGATCGGCCGGCCGAGCAGGCCGCCGGCCTTGTTGAGGTCCTCGACCCCCATCGCGCAACCGGAAATCTGCTTCAGGCTATAGATGTTGAGCCCGCCGGTCTGGTCGAGAACGTTGGCGACCTTGATCGGCTCCTCGCCCTTGAGGCCGGCGCTCCTCAGCACCGAGGCGGCGGAAGCGTAAACCAGCGCGCCGCTCGCGGTCCTCATGAATTGTCTGCGATTCAGGGTCATCGCCGCCTCCCGAGAATGTCGCGCCCGCCGTCCCCGCCGGCCGCGGCCATGTTTGTTCATGGCTTGATGAGCGGGACCGTTCGTTGCCGTCCCGCGCCGGGCCGAAAGTACCAATTCCCGGAAGCGCGGGAAACTCTCAATTGGGGCCGCTTTTCCCGAGGGCGTTCCCGTGGTCAACCCGTTGCCATGGTTGTGCCGGGCTGGATGCTACGTCTCTTCCGCGCCGCCCTCAAGGTGATCGCCCGAGCTCTCCCACCGTCCAGAAAGCTGCGCGACCCGATCCGCGCGCGCCGCCAAAGCCGCCTTATCGTCGGGCCGTTCACTGGCCAATCCGAATGCCGTCGATCAGGGCTCCGGCGGTGGCGGCGGTGGGCTGTCGGAGGCGGCGTCTCGTCCGGTGCGTTGTCGCTCGGCGCGGCGGAGGTCGTAGGCTTGCTGCAAATTGAGCCAGAATTCGGCGCTGGTGCCGAAATGGTCGGCCAGGCGAAGGGCGCTGTCGGCGGTGATCGCGCGGGTTTCGTTGACGATACCGATGATCCGATTGACCGGCACGTCGGCCAAGCGTGCCAGCGCGTTGGCCGATATTCGGAGCGCGCCCAGTTCCCGGCGCAGCACTTCACCGGGGTGAATCGGGCGCATGGCGTTGGCCATCACCCTGTCGATCCGGGTGAGGTGCCGTCGTGGACAACGGTCACGGCGTATCGACGATGGCGACGTTGGTGGGCGTGTTCTCGCGCCATTCGAAGCACAGCCGCCAGTTCTTGCAGACGTGAATACTGTATTGGCCGGCCCGGTCCCCGGCCAGGGGTTCGAACCGGTTGCTCGACAGCTGCATCAGATCTTCGAGCCGAACCGCGCTGTCCAGAATCTGGAGCTTGCGCTCGGCCTGCCTGGCGAAGCCGTCAAATCGCGGCGCCACCGCGCCGGCGTAAAGCGCCTCGGTATCCTTGTCGGCGAACCAGCCAATCATGGCCCGACGACACCACCACGACCGTCGTGGCGTCAAGCCTAAAATCGGCCGGCGCCTCAAGATCGCGCCGCCGGCCGATTCTTGCGCCGATCCTCATACGCCCGAATCCAGGCGATGTGCAGTAGATTGGTCGACCCCGGCGTGCCAAAGGGAACCCCGGCGGTGATCACGATTCGCGAGCCGGCCTGGGCATAGCCGCGGAAGTAGGCGGCGCGACAGGCGCGCTCGATCATCTCGTCGAAATTGTGTGCATCCTCGCCGCGCACGCAGCGTAACCCCCACACCAGGCTGCACCGCCGGGCCACCGATTCTTCCGGAATCAGGGCGATGATCGGCGCTTCGGGCCGTTCGCGGGCGGCCCTGAGCGCGGTTGCCCCGGATTGCGAATAGCACACGATCGCCCGGGCATCGATGGTCCGGCCGACCTGTCGGGCGGCGGCGGTGATCGCGTCCGATTGGGTGGCGTCCGGGCGGGCGTAACTGGCGTCCAGGAACTGGCGGTGCAGCGGATCGCGTTCGACCCGGGCGATGATCCGGCGCATCATCGATACCGCCTCGCGCGGGTAGTCG